>NZ_JAAGPK010000128.1:0-23915 GCF_017104685.1 Burkholderia sp. Tr-20355
TTCGTCTATGCGACCGCCGCGGCGCGCAGCCGCCGCGCCGAGCGCGTGCTGATCCCGCTGCTCGACGTGCTGCAGTCGGTGCCGATCCTCGGCTACCTGTCGTTTACCGTGCCGTTCTTCCTGGCGCGAAGCCGTCGCGCTGCATCGCTGGGGCGACGCGAACGCGACCGTCGAGATTGCCGGCACGACCGCGGGGCTGCCGAGTACGGCGGTGTTCGAGCGTCACCTGTATCGCGCGGCGGACGGGCAATGGCTCGCGGATGCGACGTCGCGCGGTCGCGGCTTCTGGCTGCGCGCATTCATCGCGGTGCAGCCGCTGCATTTCGCGCAATACGACTGGGTCGGTGCGGCGGGCGGTGTGCTGCGCGCGCTTCATTTCCTGATGGGGCTTGCTGCGTGCGTGTTGTGCGCGACGGGCTTGCATCTGTGGATCGAGCGGCGGCGCGCGCAGCGCGATCGCTCGGCAAACGTGCTGGCCGCCGTCGCGGTGGGCGCATGCGGCGGGCTCGTGCTCGCGGGCGGTGTCCTGCTGTTTGCCGGGCGCGCGTTGCCCGACGGCGTGCACGTCGACCATGCGCTCGCGATGCTGTTCTGGGCCGTGTGGGCCGGTGCGATTGCGGTCGCGGCCCGGGCGGCCGATCGGGCGGCATGGCTGCGCGTGCTGATGCGTGCGGCCGGCGCCGCTTACGGGCTGGCCGGCGCGACGCATTGCGCACTCGCGCTGCTGGGCGCGGGCGCACCCGTGTACGGGTGGATCGACGCGGCACTCGTCGTATTCGGCGTGTTGCTGCTGCGTGCCGCCCGCCGTCCGCGGCGCGATGCGATGCCGGCCGCACGCGTGCCGGCCGGCGTCGAACCTTTTTAACCTCATGCAACTGGAGACTTCGATGCGCGATCTGCTCGAACATCGCCGCCTGGTCATCACGATCACGCTGCTTTACCTGTCGCAGGGCATCCCGATCGGTATTGCGATGGATGCGATGCCGACACTGCTGCGCCACGACGGCGCGCCGCTTCACGCACTCGCGTTCCTGCCGCTCGTCGGGTTGCCGTGGGTCGTGAAATTCCTGTGGGCGCCCGTCGTCGACAACCGCTGGTCGCCACGCCTCGGGCGGCGGCGCAGCTGGATGCTGCCGATGCAGACCCTCGTCGTGGTGTGTCTCGGCTGCCTCGCGCAGATCGGGATGACGTTCGCGACGGCCGGCTGGGCGGTCGGCCTGCTGGCCGTCGCGTCGCTTGCCAGCGCAACGCAGGACATCGCGAACGACGGCATGGCCGCCGAGCATTTCAGCGGCGACACGCTCGCGAGGATCAACGCGATCCAGATTGCCGGCGTGATGATCGGCTTCTTCGGCGGCGGCGCCGGCACACTGACGCTGATCGGCCTGTTCGGCCAGCCGGCCGCGTTTCTCGCGCTGGCGGCCGTGCCGCTCGCCAGCCTGGTCTGCGTGCTGTGGGTGCTGCCGCGCGATGCGGACCGTGCGCGGGCGCGGCCGGCACACGACGCGAGCCTCGTGCGTTTCGCGAAGCGGCCGCGTTCGTGGTCGCTGCTGTCGCTCGCGCTGCTGTCGGCGATGACGGCCGTATCGGGCTTCGGCCTGTCGAAGCTGTTTCTCAACGACGCGGGCTGGACGCTCGACGCGATCGGCAAACTCGGGATGGCGGGCGGCGTCGTGACGGTCGTGCTCGGTTGCGGCGGCGGCGCGTGGCTCGTGAGGCGGCTCGGGGTATGGCGTGCGTTCACGGCCGGCGTGAGCTGCGCGGGCGCGGCGGCGTTGCTGTGGTTCGCGCAGGCGAGCGGATGGCTACCGGTGTCGCCGTCGTGGGCGTGGCTGTGCACGGTGCTCGGCTCGCTGGCGACGGGGATCACGTCGGTGTCGATCATGACGGCCGGCATGCGCTTCGCGGGCGGCAGCGACCAGGCTGGTACCGACGTGACGGCCGTGCAGAGCACGCGTGATCTCGGCGAGTTGATCGCGTCGTCGACGATCCTGTCGCTGACCGCGAAGGTCGGTTATACGGGCGGGTTTCTCACGGGTGTCGGGCTGGCGGTGCTGGCCGCGTTGATCGCGATGACGCTGCGGCGGCGGGAGGCAGCGCATGCGGCGAAGGGGAGCGATGTGCTGGCGTCGTGACGGCGGCGCGGTCCGGCGCGCGCCGGTCGCGCTGCGTCACCTCAGCCGCGCGTCAACCGTCGCGCCGCCAGCAGCGCGAGCGCGAGCAGCACCGCGACATACGCGGCGACGCTCGCCCACGCGCCGTGTTGCCAGAACGTCCCGCCGATCGAGCCGAGCACGCTCGACCCGACGTAGTAGGCCAGCAGATAGAGCGAGGCCGCATGCCCCTTCGCGGCCCCCGCGAGGTTGCCGACCCAGCCGCTCGCGACCGAGTGGGCGACGAAGAAGCCGATCGTGACGAGCACGATGCCGACGACGATCGCGACGAGCGAGTGCGACAGCGTCAGCGCGAGGCCCGCCGCGAAGACGACGATGCCGCTGACGAGCACCGGGGCCCGCCCGAGGCGGTCGGCGAGCGCGCCGGCGCTCGACGATGACACCATCCCGAACAGGTAGGCGCCGAAGATCAGTCCGCAGGCGGTCGGGCTCAGGTTGAACGGCGCGGCCATGAGCCGGAACCCGGCGTAGTTGTAGATCGTCACGAACGCGCCCATCACCAGGAAACCGATCGCGAACACGAACGGCAGACGCACGTGACGCAGTTGCGCGTGCCACAGCCGGACGTGATGGCGCAGCGTCAGGTCGGTGCGCTTCACGAAGCGGCGCGACGTCGGCAGCAGCATCACGAAGGCGATCGCCGCAAGCAGGTCGACGACGCCGATCGTCAGCATCGCCGTGCGCCACGAGAAGTGCTCCTCGAGCGCGCTCATGCCGATCCGTCCGATCATGCCGCCGAACGCGGTCCCGCCGACGTAGAGGCCCATCGAGAAGCCGAGCCCGTCGGCGGCGATTTCTTCCGCGAGATAGGCCATCGCAACCGCCGGCACGCCGCCGAGCGCGAAGCCTTCGAGCGCGCGCCAGAGCAGCAGCAGGTTCCAGTTCGGCGACAGCGCGGCCAGCAGGTTGAACAGCGCGGCCAGCGTCATCGACGCGAACATCAGCCCGCGCCGTCCGACGCGTTCGGACAGTGCGCCGGCGCACAGGATCGACACCGCGAGCATCCCGGTCGACAGCGACAGCGAGAGCGAACTCGACGCCGCGCCGAGGTTGAATTCGCGGGCGAACGCGGGAAGCAGCGGCTGCACGCAGTACAGCAGCGAGAAGGTGGAAAAGCCGGCGAGAAAGAGCGCGAGCGCGATGCGCTTGTACGCGGCCGAGCGCGGGGACACGCCGGCCGGCAGGGCATCGGGCGCGGCTTGCTGCGGGCCGGGCATGGAGCGGGAAATCGAGGGGGCGGACATGGATGCACTCGATGTGCGACGGGAATGCACGAATTCTTGCGCATCGTCATGTATATGTCCAATATATGAAAAGAACCGCAGCGATATGTTTTAACACTGGCTTGAAGGCCGCCTCGACTTCCCGCAAGGTCGCTCACGAATGGAACTCCGGCATCTCCGATACTTTCTGGCCGTCGCGGCCACGTCGAATTTCACGAAGGCCGCCGACCTGCTCGGCATCGGTCAGCCGCCGTTGAGCCAGCAGATCAAGGCGCTCGAAAGCGAACTCGGCGTGGAGCTGTTCAAGCGGACCGCGCGTGGCGCCGGGCTGACGCTGGCAGGCGAGGTCTTCGCGGAAGAGGCGCGACGCGTGCTCGACGATGCCGAGCGCGCGGCACGCGCGGCCAGGCGTGCCGCGCGCGGCGAAACCGGCCATCTGCGGGTCGGTTTCACCGGGACGGCGGCGTTCAACCCGAAAGTGTCGGATCTGATTCGCCGCTTTCGGGAGGCGTTTCCGGATGCGGAGTTGACGTTGCAGGAAGCGACGTCGGGTGTCCTGCTCGAGGCACTGGATGCCGGGCGCCTCGACGTGGCGATCGTGCGGCCGGTGCGGCGCGTCGCCGCGACGTTGCGCGCCGCCGACTGGGACGAGGAGCCGATGTTCGTCGCGCTGCCCGTCGCGCATCGGCTGGCGCCGCGCCGGCGTATCGATCTGGCGGAACTGGCCGACGAGTCGTTCGTGCAGGTGCCGCGGGAGGCCGGCAGCGCGTTGTTCGACGACATCGTCGCCGCGTGCAAGGCCGCCGGATTCGAGCCGCGCATGGCGCAGCCGGCGCCGCAGATGGCATCCGCGGTGACGCTGGTGGCGGCCGGGCTCGGCGTATCGGTCGTGCCGAAGGCGATCACGCAGGTGCAGGTGCCCGGGGTCGTGTACCGGCCGTTCGCGGGTAACGGGCTGCGCGCCAGGCTGGCCATCGTGTCGCGATGCGACGAGCCGTCGGCGGTGGTGCGGAATTTTCTGCGGCTGGCGTAGCCGAAAACGAAAAACCCGCGAAGCCATCTGCTGTCGCGGGTTTCGGAAAATACGCGGAAAACGTTGAAGCTGCATTTGGTGCCGACGGCGAGACTCGAACTCGCACAGCTTTCGCCACTACCCCCTCAAGATAGCGTGTCTACCAATTTCACCACGTCGGCACTGCAAGGGGCGCAATTCTAACGTCACATTGCGCGTTTGTGAAGGGGCCGTGACAACGTCATGATTTTGCACGGCAGCGATCCCGGTAGAATTCGTCGGATCGGTCTGGCGACCGTCGCAACCGCAACCCGTTTTCACCCGTGACCCACACCCTCGAACAACTGCAGGCCGGACAACTGTCGGGCGCACGGCAACTCAAGCTCGCATGCGGGTTGACCGAATTTCCGCGCGAGATCCTCGATCTGGCCGACACGCTCGAAGTGCTCGACCTGACCGGCAATGCGCTGTCCGCGTTGCCGGACGACCTGCCGCGGCTGCATCGCCTGCGCATCCTGTTTGCATCCGGCAACCGCTTCACCGCGTTCCCCGACGTGCTCGGCGCGTGCGGGCAACTCGACATGATCGGCTTCAAGGCGAACCGGATTCGCACGGTGCCGCGCGGCGCACTGCCGCGCGCGCTGCGCTGGCTGATCCTCACCGACAACGCGATCGACGCGCTGCCGGCCGACATCGGCGACTGTTCGCGGTTGCAGAAGCTCATGCTCGCGGGCAATCGGCTGCGCGCGCTGCCGGCCGAAATGGCCGCATGCCGCGCGCTCGAACTGGTGCGCCTGTCGGCGAACCGGCTGGAGGCGTTGCCCGACTGGCTGCTGCGCCTGCCGCGTCTCGCGTGGCTCGCCACGGCCGGCAATCCGTTCAGTGCGGCGCCGGAGGCGGCGGCGTCGGCGGGGCCGGACGTCGCCGAGATCGACTGGGCGTCGCTGTCGTGTGAACGGAAGCTGGGCGAGGGCGCATCGGGCGTCATTTACCGCGCGCAGTGGCGTGTGGACGACCACCCGTCGCGTGCGGTCGCGGTCAAGCTGTTCAAGGGCGCGGTGACGAGCGACGGCCTGCCCGATTGCGAAATGGCCGCGTGCCTGCACGCCGGCCGCCACCCGGACCTGATCCCGGTGATCGGCAAGGTGAGCGGGCATCCGGACGGCACGCACGGCCTCGTGATGGAATTGGTCGATCCCGCGCTCGGGAATCTCGCCGGGCCGCCGAGCTTCGCTTCCTGCACGCGCGACGTGTATGCGGCCGACGCGCGCTTCGCGCCGGCCGAAGCGGTGCGGATCGCGCACGGCATCGCGTCGGTCGCGGGCCATCTGCATGCGCGCGGCATCATGCATGGCGACCTGTATGCGCACAACATCCTGCACGACGGGGCAGGCGGCGCGTTGCTGGGCGATTTCGGCGCGGCGTCGCTCTACGACGTGAACGACCGCACGCGTGGCGGCAGGTTCGAGCGGCTCGAAGTGCGCGCGTTCGGCTATCTGCTCGGCGAGTTGCTCGAGCGATGCGAGTCGCGCTCGGATGCCCTCGATGCCCTCGCGGCGGCCTGCCTGAATGAGGATATCGACGCCCGCCCGTCGTTCGGCGAGATTGCCGCGGCGCTCGCCGCGCACATGCGCTGACGCGCTTGCCCGCTTACGCCTGCCGTGCGGTCAGCAGCTTGATCCCGAGCCCGACGAACAGCAGCCCGCTGGCGCGCTTGAGCGCACGTGCTGCGCGACGCATGCCGAAATCGCGATGGAATCGGCGCACGCCGGCCGAATAGACGCTGTGAACGATCACGACGGTGCAGGCGATCGTCGCGTACATCACGACGAACTGCAGCGCGAGCGGGCGATCGTGCACGACGAACTGCGGCATGAATGCCGACAGGAAGACCATCGTCTTCGGATTGCTGCCCGATACGAACAGCGCTTCGCGAAACAGCTTCGCGCGGTCGGGCATGGCGCTTTGCGCGGCGCCGCCCGACGCGGCGGCCATGCGGTCGCCGCGCAGTTGCCGCACACCCAGAACCATCAGGTAGGCGGCGCCGACGACCTTCATCGCGACGAACAGCGGCGGCATCGCGGCCAGTACGGCGCCGACGCCGAGCGCGACGAGCAGCACGACCACACCCTGCGCGACGAGATTGCCCGCGATCGTCGCGGCGGTGCCGTGCGTGCCGTAGCGCACCGTGTTGCGGATCACGAGCAGCACGTTCGGCCCGGGCGACAGTGTCGTGGCGAGATAGGCTGCGGCAAACAGCATCCAGGTCTGAAGGGCCATGCGTTGCTCCGGGTGACGGTTCCGGCGGACGGGATGCAGCGATGGTGCCACGCCAATAATGGCGCGGGCCGCCGCCGGAACCGTGCGGGCGCGGCGCGTCAGTGCGTGTCGCGCATGCAGTACGCGGGAATCGACGGCGGCGTGTCGATTGCGGCGGGCCGCGTCATCCACGCGATCCACGCGGCCCACAACCCGCAGACGATCAGTACGGCGAGATTCAGCGGCGTCCGGTAGCGGACGATCCGGCCGGCCAGCGGCAGGCGGTCTTTCATGTGCGTCTCCTTCGATCGGGATACCGGGTGCGTTACTGGCCGGCGTAGGTCGGCGCCTTCGCGTCGCAGGTGACCGACACCGTCGAGCCGTCCGCGAAATGCAGCCGGAACGGCACCTTCGAACCGGGCGCGACGGCCTTGCGCGGTTCCTCCAGCATCACGTGATAGCTCTTCGGCTTGAAGGTCAGCGAGCCGTGCGCGGGGACGACGACCGAGTCGACATGAACCATCTTCGCGGTGCTGCCGTTCGTCTGCGTTTCATGCACCATCGCCATCCCGTATGCGGGGCTGTCGATGCCTGTCAGCGTGGCGGGCGTGTCGCCGTCGTTCTTCAGCGTCAAGTAGCCGGACGACGGCACCGTCGCCGGCATCGCGCGGATCCAGCACGCATCGGCCTGCACGGCCGGCGCGGCGAACGAGGCGGGCGCTTGCAGCGCGAACACGGCAACGAGCAGGGCGGTCGGAATCGGGTGTTTCATCGTTTGTTCTCCTGATGGGGGGGGCCGGGGCAGTGTGTGCGTTACTTCAGCGTGAACGTGTAGCGGCCTTGCGTGCGATGGCCGTCGCTTGCCACCGCGACCCACGCGACCGTGTACGCGCCGGCCGTCAGGCTGGCGAGGGCGACGTGCATCCGTTTCCGGTTGCCGGCGTCGACGGCCGATTTCCCGTCGGTGACCGATTGACCATGGCCGTCGGTGACGGCGATCGAACTGAAGGCCGGTTCGAGCGCTTCGCTGAAATCGATCGTGACGGCGTGCGGCGCGGCCGACAGCGTGGCGTCGGCGGCCGGGACCTGCTTCTTCGGGATGGCGTGCGCATGGGCAGCCTGGATGACGACGAAGCCGAGCGCGGCGAGTGCGCCGCGAAAGAGCGTGGCGGTATGCATGAGGGTGAGCGTCCTTCGAAACGTGACATGTCACGCACGCGAGCGGCGTGCGCGGACCACGCGATGCGCGATGGCATCACGTGCAACGACAGCGGATCAGGACGTGAATGGCGGGGCGCGCGGCTGCGCGGCCGTGAGCGGCAGCGCGCGGCGCAGGCTTTCGAAGCGGGTGGCCGCGCGATGCTGGATCACGCGTACGTGGGCCGCGAACGTCAGTTCGGGGGCGGGCAGCGCGGGGGTATGGGCAAGCAGGCTGCAATAGCCGCATGCCTGGAGATGCGCGTGGAGGCTGGTCGACGGATCGGACGCGTGGCCGCCGGCGGCCGGCGCGGCCGTGCAGTAGCCGGCCAGCAGCGCGTCGACACGCCCTTGCGTGGTGAGCGCCTGCGAGATCGTCGGCGCGAGCGCCGTCATCAGGATGGCGAGCATCCCGATCAGACTGCCGATCTTCCGGAGGCGACGACTCAGCATGCGATGCGCGGCGGCGTATGGACGACGATGGAGCGGATTATGCCACGCACGCCGGTGCGCGGGACGGCGGCGGCATGCGGCGAAGCGGCGCGCTACGCGTGCTTCGCCAGGTATTTCGTGATCAGCATCATCTGCGCGGCCCAGCCTTGGTCGTTCATCTCGCGCGTTTTCGCGCGGCGCGCTTCGATCAACTGGTCGAAACCCGTTTCGGTGACCGTGAGCAGCGTGCCGCCGGCCTGGGCGGCGAGCGTGAACGTGACGAGCGTCATCGGCTCGGACGCGTAATCGAAATGCGGGTCGATCGCGAACGGATGCCAGCGAAACGAGAACAGTTGCTGCGGCTCGATGCGATCGACGACGATTTCGAACACAGTGCCCGCATAGGGTTCCTGTGCCCTGGCGACGTCGTCGTCGACGCGCGTCGGCGTGATGCGGCCGAACAGCGGCTGGTCGGCCGCGAACGGCCCGTCGAACGCGACGCCGAACCACTGGCCGAATTCGCCGGAATTGCTGACGGCTTCCCACACGCGGTCGGGCGAGGCCGCGAGCTGGACTTGTTTCTCGATGCGATCGGTTGACTGGGTCATCGCGTTCTCCACGCAGGATCGGGCGTTGCAGGACGGCGCGCGTGGCCGCACGCCGCGTCTAGTCGAGCATGGCCGCGTCGGGCACGTCGAGCACGAGGTCCGACGTCGCGACGGCCACGCACGGCAGCGTATAGCCGTCGGCCTTTTCCTCGCGGCTCAGGCCCGGCCATTCGATCGTGTAGCGTACGCTGCCGCTGACGATCCGGCAAAGGCAGCTTCGGCACGTGCCGTTGCGGCACGAGCGCGGCAGCGACACGCGCGCGAACGCGGCGGCCTCGAGCAGCGTCAGCGAATCGGGCGCGTCGAAGGTCGCGCCGAGCGGCTCGATGCGCACGAGGGGCGGGTGGTCTGGATCGGTCATGACTGAAGCGGGCGGCGGTCGGCGGCAACGCGCCAAGCATACCCGAACCGGCCGGCGGGCAGCGTCCGCCGGCCGTGGGCGTCAATGCCGCCGCAGGTAGCGGTACACGGTATTGCGCGCGAGGCCGAGCTCGCGCGCGGCGGCCGATACGTTGCCGCCGTGCCGCGCAAGCACGGCGTCGATCACCGCGGCCTGGCGGCTTTGCAGCGTCGTGCCTTCGTGCGTGCCGGCCGGCACGGTCGGCGTGGCCGGCGTGGCGGCAGCGGGCGCGGCCGATGCATCGTCGCAGTCGAGCCAGAAATCGTCGGGCAAATGCGCGAGCGCGATTTCGGCTTCGTCTTCGGCGAGCATGCCGGCCGTGCGCAGCACGTTGGTCATCTGCCGCAGGTTGCCGGGCCAGCGGTGGCGCTTGAACGCATCGAGCACGTCGGCCGCGATGCGGCGCGGCATCGGTTCGCTGCGCGCCAGCCGCGCGAGAATCCGGTCGACCAGGACCGGCAGGTCGGTGCGCGCGGCCAGCGCCGGCAGCGTGACCGCGAGGCCGTTGATCCGGTAGAACAAATCTTCGCGGAACGTGCCGTCCGCGATCATCGCGCGCAGGTCGCGATGGGTCGCGCAAACCACGCGCACGTCGACCGGTACCGCGCGCGCGCCGCCGAGCGGCATCACCGCCCGCTCCTGCAGCACGCGCATCAGCCGCACCTGCTGCGCGAGCGGCATGTCGCCGATCTCGTCGAGAAACAGCGTGCCGCCGTCGGCCTGCGCGATCTTGCCGGGGCTGCCGCGCTTGCGCGCGCCCGTGAACGCGCCGTCTTCATAGCCGAACAGCTCGGCCTCGATCAGCGAATCGGGCAGCGCCGCGCAGTTGACCGCGACGAACGGGCCGTCCGCGCGCGGCGACGCCTGGTGCAGCGCGCGGGCGAGCCATTCCTTGCCGGTGCCGGTCTGGCCGAGGATCAGCAGCGGCAGGTCGCGCCCGCGGATCTTCGCGACGCGTTCGAGCACGGCGGCCATGCGTGCGTCGCCGGTGTCGAGCGTCGCGAACGTGATCGCGTCGGGGTCCGGCGCGCGTACGCGCGCGGCCGGCGCGGGCGGCGTGACGGCGACGGCCGTCTTCTGCGCGTCCGGGAATTCGCAGCGGGCGAGCACGCGCACGCCCGTCGACAGCGTCAGGCGGAACGTGGCGCCCGGCGCGCGGGCGGCCTGCTGCGCGAGCTGCGCGAAGCGCATGCCGAACAACGCGTCGCTGGCCTGATGTTGCAGTGCGTCGAACGACGCGCCGAGCTGGAATTGCGCGCTGCGGTTCGCGGCGATCAGCCCGCCGTCGGGGCCGAACGCGACGAGCCCGGCGAACAGCGAATCGACGCAATCCTCGTGCGCGTGAAAGCGCAGCCGCAGCGCTTCGCCGCACTGGTTCGCGAACAGGTGGTTCTCGATCAGCTGCGCGGACATCCGCACCAGCGCGAGCGTATGCGGGCTGGAGCCGCGCGGGTCGCCACTGACGTCGAGCGTGCCGAGCGTGCGGCCGAACGGATCGACGATCGGCGCGCACGAGCAGGTGAGGATGTGGTTCGCGCGCAGGAAGTGTTCGGAACCGTGCACGACGACGGCCTGGCCCGACGCGAGCGCGGTTCCGATCGCATTGGTGCCGCGCGCGCCTTCGGCCCACGACACGCCGGTGCGCAGCGCGACGCGGTTGGCTTTTTCGATGAAGTCGGCGTCGCCGATGCTGTGCAGGATCACGCCGTCGGCGTCGGTCAGCAGCACGAGGCTTTGCGTCTCGGCGATCTGCGCGTGGAGGTCTTCCATCACCGGGCGCGCGTGCGAGAACAGCGTGTGATTCGTGTCGAGCAGTTCGCGCAGCGCGATACGCGACAGCGGCGTGAAATCCGGGCGTTCGTGCGCGCGCAGGCCGACCGCGGTCGAACGCGCATGCGCCTGCGCGAGCAGGTCGGTGCGACCCGCGGTGACGGGCAGCACGAAGGGTTGCGGCATGACTTGTCTCCTGTTCCCGGGGCAGCCCGGGCCGACCGAATCGGAACCGGCGGCGGAGTGCGTCTCCGCTCGCGGTGCACCATCCGGCGCAACAGCCGTCCGTCCGGGTACGCATCATCATACAAGCGCCACGTGCGATGCGCGACCGGGAACAAAATCTCCTTGCTTTCAGGCGCCCGCCTGCAATGATGGAAATGGAGCACGCACGCGCCGTGTTCCGCATTGCAACATGCATGCGACGCGACATGCATCCGTTCGGGAGACGCATCATGGTTCGGACGGAACTGAGAGTCGTGCTGGCGGCCATCGCCACGTTCATCATGCTGGGCGGCATCGCCGTGGCGATCCACGGATTGCTGTTCGATCTGGCCGATGCGGTCCAATACGGGGCGGCCGCGATTGCGGTGGGCGTCACGACCGCCGCGATCGCGCTCAACGTCTGGCCTACCGATCCGCACTGAAGCCCGTTTCCGAAACGGTGCCCGATGCCGTGCTGATCTGAGGAATGGCGCGTCGGAACGACGCATGCGGGAAAATTTGTCTCCTGCGCGAAACCGTCTAAAGTGGAAAGCAACCGGCATGCGTCGACCGCCCCATCCCCCGCGGTCGTGGCCTCCGCCGGCGAGCCCGCGTACATTTCGTCCGGCCGGTGGCGGACGACGGACGCGGTCATTCGTTTTCTACCGGTCGAGGCGGCTCCCATGCAGATTCATTTCACGAACGAGAAGCCCGAGTATTCGGGGCGCGACCTGATGCTTGCGTTCACGGCACTGGTCAATGGCGAGCGCGTCCAATGTCAGATCACCGCCGAGGCGCTGGAAGACCACTTCGGTGCGGCATCGCCGCGCTTCGAGGACATGGTCGGCGCATTCGACCAGCACCGCGACCGTATCGAGGCGGCTGCGCGGCGCCTGCTGTCGGAGACGCGCGCGCAATGCGTGACGCTGCGCAGCGGTTACGTGCGCTTCTACGAGGCCAACTGGCGCTGACGACACGACGCTCGTCTCGCGGCGCGCGCGATCAAGCGCGGCGCACGCGAAGACGTTGCCATGCAATGCCGTTCGGCGGGCCGGGCGGCATTTTCGTATGCGGGCGCCACCGGTTGTCCGGCGCATATGTACGGCACGGTGCGTCGACGCGCCGGGATCGCGCAAGGAGTCGTGCGAAAGTGCGAAAACAAGAACGCCACCCGAAGGTGGCGTTTTTTCATCCGCGGCGCGGCGTGTCGCTTACTCGCTGCCGAGATAGAAGAAGCGGAACAGGAACACGGCCGCGATGATCCAGACGATCGGCTTGACCGTGCGCGCCTGGCCCGTCAGCAGCTTGAGGCCGCCGTACGCGATGAAGCCGAACGCGACGCCGTTCGCGATCGAGTACGTGAACGGCATCAGCAGCGCGGTCAGCGCGGCCGGCACGGCTTCCGTCGCATCGTCCCACGGCACCTCGACCATCTCGCGCAGCATCAGGCACGACACGTACAGCAGCGCCGGCGCCGTTGCGTAGGCCGGCACGACGCCGGCGAGCGGTGCGATGAACAGGCACGCGAGGAACAGCACCGCGACGGTGATGGCCGTCACGCCCGTGCGGCCGCCGGCCTGCACGCCCGATGCGCTTTCGATGTACGCGGTGGTCGACGACGTGCCGAGCACCGAGCCCGCGACGATCGCGGTGCTGTCGGCGAGCAGCGCCTTGTTCAGGCGGTTCATCTTGCCTTCGACGAGCAGGCCCGCGCGGTTCGCGACACCCATCAGCGTGCCCGTTGCGTCGAACAGCTCGACGAGGAAGAACACGAGGATCACGTTGATGATCCCGGTCGACAGCGCGGCGCCGATGTCCAGCTTGAACAGCGTCGCATCGATCGACGGCGGCGCGGAGAACACGCCGTGGAACTGGTTGCCGGCGAAGAAGAACGACAGGACCGTGACGCCGATGATGCCGATCAGGATCGCGCCGCGCACGCGCAGGTGGTCGAGCGTGACGATCGTGAAGAAGCCGACGATCGCGAGGATCGTCTCATGCTTGTGCAGGTCGCCGAGCGTGACGAGCGTGGCCGGGTTGCCGACGATCACGCCCGACGTCTTCAGCGAGATGATGCCGAGGAACAGGCCGATGCCGGCGGTGATCGAGATCCGCAGCGATTTCGGAATGCCGTTGACGATCGCCTCGCGCACGCGGAACAGCGTGACGAGCAGGAACAGGCAGCCGGAGATGAACACCGCGCCGAGCGCGGCCTGCCAGGTGAAGCCCATCCCCTTGACGACCGTGTAGGCGAAATACGCGTTCAGGCCCATGCCGGGCGCGCACGCGATCGGGTAGTTCGCGTACAGCCCCATGATGATCGATGCCAGCGCCGCGACGAGGCAGGTCGCGACGAACACGGATTCCTTCGGCATGCCGGCGTCGCCGAGGATCGCGGGGTTGACGAAGATGATGTAGGCCATCGTCAGGAACGTGGTGACGCCCGCGAGTATTTCGGTGCGGAAGTCGGTGCCGGCTTCAGCGAAGCCGAAATACCGCTTGATGGATTCCATGAAGGCGTTTCTCCGGTCGGGTTGTCGTGTTGATTGTTGTGCCGAATTGTTGTGCAGGCAGCGCGCGGCGGGCTTAATGTAACCAGCCACTATTTCCTGGCTATCGGCGGATTGTAATAGCGCGGATAGCTCGGACGATATAGTTGGAGGGCACGATCGGTTGCCTGCGCGCGAACGGTCTGGCAGCCCGGCCGCGCGACGAAGGCGCGCATTTTACCGGTTCGCGCGGCACGGGCCGGCAGAAATGGCGGAAACGGTGGAAACGATGGCAGGCGGGCAGGCGAAACCGGCCGATGCGTGTGCAACGGCGCGGCGGCCGCATCGCGCGTGGCGGATGCGCGACGACCGGCGACGCAAACGGCGCGCCCGCATGCTGCACGAACACGGTGCAGGCGGCCCCGGCGCGCGGCCGGTGCGGATGCACGACGGCGGCGTGCGGCGGGCATTCGTCAGCCCAGGCGGTGGCAAGTATCGGGCTATGCTGCGCCGAAGCCGTCCCGTCCGCAACTGTCATTTCGCGATGCGGGGGCGACTGTGGTTTCTGTGTAAAAGATTGCAAGACCCCATCGCGTAAACCGGCAAGTCTTTCTAGGATAGATACACCGCGCATGCACACGCCGGCCGGTAATTGCCGACGCGGGGGAGTCGCAGTCCGTGCAGGCCAGGCGGTGAATGGCGGTCAAGGCCGTTGCGCGTTCGGGCAGGCACGGCCGATTGCGATTGCCCGATGCGGGTTCGTCCGTAATCACGGAGGTCAGCATGTTGAACTGGATCAGCCGTTGGGCGATGCGACACGCCCCCACGCCGGAAAAAACCGCTGCGTCGATGCTCGTGACGGCGCGCATGGAACTGTTCGCAGCCGAACAGCGCGTCATCGATGCGAAATTACAAGCGGATTACTGGCGCACACGTGTGTCATTCCTCGAAGAGGTGCAGAAGCAGGGCATCGATCCGTGGGTGACCTCGCAGGCAGCGCAACGTCCCGACGTCGATTCCACTCCCCGGAGCACGGGCCCGCGTCTCGCCGCCAGCACCTGATGCACGCACTGCATCCGGTTGTTGTGCACGGCGTGCGATCGCTCGCGGCCCGCACTCGCGGGCCGCGACATTCGATGCGCACCCGCGGCGCATTGCGCCGCGGGTGCGTCCGTTTCCGGCCGCGGCCGTTCCGCGTCCCGCGTGCGTGACCGCACGTCGCTCATCCGCTTCTTCTCCCTATCCCGACGAGCCAACGTTGCACTTGCGCGAGCATGCGCCTCAAGCGCTCGCCGCGCCGCACGTACGCGGTCGTGATCGTCGCTTCGGCCGACCGGTCGCCATCGGTGCCGAGCCAGATGCGCTCGCCGCGCGCGATGCGCAGCACGTCGCCGGGCCGCACCCAAAAATCGTCGACGTCCGGCGGGCGCGTGACCCACAGCGCCGCGCCCTGCGTGCGGAGCTCCGCATCCCGCGGCGCACGCCAGGTCATCGTCGTGCGCGGGGCGACCGCGAAACGGATCACGACGGTCGGTAACGCGATCGTGCCGGTGCGGCGCCGATCGGGACGGTCGAACAACGGGCTTGCCTGGTCCATCGTCTTCTCCATTCAGTGAGCCGGACGGATGACGCGCACCAGAACAAAAAGGCCTCATCCGTTTCCGGTGAGGCCTCGTGTGACATGCGGTACTGCTCGATTGCTAACGCACAAGCGCCTCCCGTGAATCATTCTTTCGAATGTTCATCGAGCAATGAATCGCGACGGCGATGAGCTTGAACGTAGGCATGCGAACGATTTTGTTGTCGGGCCGCGGTGTTGTCAACGACTATTTTCGGGATATGCGACGGTGAGCCGATGGCGCGCGTGCGCGGTGTTTCATGAGGTCGAGGCGAGCCCGGATCGCACGCGCGACGATGCATGCGTCACGCGCGACTTCGATGTCTCCCGCCCAGCATGCGGCGCATTCGTGCGAGCGCACGCGCGGGCCACGCGTCGCGTTTCATCACGTACGCGGTCGTGATCGACGCCGCGGCGGGCCGCTCGTCGTCGGTGCTGATCCAGATGCGATCGCCGCGCCGCAGGCGCAGCACGTCGCCGGTTCGTATCCAGTAATCGTCGAGGCAGCCCAGCCGCGTGATCCACAGCGTCGCGTCGTGTGCGCGGACCTCGGCATCGTGCTGCGCGCGCCATGCCAGCGTCGTGCGCGGCGCGACCGTGAAGTGCAACTCGACTCTCGGCAACGCGATCGTATCGGTGCGGCAGCGATCGCGGCAAACAACCAGCAGGCTTGCTTGGTCCATCGTCATCTCCATCCGTTGAGCCGGACAGGATGACGCGCACCAAAACAAAAAGGCCTCATCCGAATCCGGCGAGGCCTTGTGACATGCGTAACTGAATCGCGATGCTAATGCACAAGCGCCTCCGGTGCTCGCCACGTATGGGCGTTCACTCGATTTTCATGCGCGATGGCGATGGGCTTGAGCATAGGCATGCGAACGAGTGTGTCGTGGCAGCGCGGCAATGTCAACGGAAATTTCGAGATACGTGGCGGTCACGCGTCGCGTTGCGCGAGGCCGTTCACGAGCAGCTCGGACAGCAGGCCCGTCATCCCTTCCGGGTGCGTGGCCGCACGTGCCTTCAGCTGCTCGACGAGTTCGGCGTTGAGCTTGCACGCGAACGGCACGAGGCCCTGTTCCTGGTCGAGCTTGCGCTGCGCGCGGCGGTCGAGCTTGGCCGCGTCGTCTGCGCCCTTGCCGAAACGCGCGGAGTTCGACTGCTTCATCGCGTGCGTCAGCTTGAGCGCCTTGTTCTTTTCGAGATCGGTTTTCTTCATGGCCATCGCGGCACCTCCGGGAAATTGAAGCCGCGATTGTACGCATTTCGGCGCGCGCCGCCCGCCGAACCGGCCGGAAACCCGGTTACGCGCCCTTCGCCGTGCCCCAGTTGCCGCCGTGCGCGGCCGCCTGCGCGGCCGGCGAGCGCGCGAGATACGCGAGCGCCTGCTCGGTCGACCCTTCGTGGTGCGGCGTATAGCCGGGCTTGAAATAACGTAGCGCCGCGCCGATCACCTTCCAGAACGACGGCAGGTGCCCGCGCCGCGAACCCTGCCACCACGCGAGCACGAAGCCCGGGTAGCGGCCGGCGTCCGGGTCGCGCCGGTACATGAACTTCGCGCCGGTCGTGATGTAGTAGAGCAGCAGCACGATCACGAACGCCATGTGCACGCAGCGCTCCGGATAGGTGCCGCCCAGGTGCCGGTAGATGTCGAACGCGACGGTGCGGTGCTCGACTTCCTCGGCGCCGTGCCAGCGCAGCAGGTCGACCATCGTCGGGTCGGCACGGCCTTCGTCGAGACCGTGCGCGTTGAGCACCCAGTTGCCGAGATAACCGAAGAAGTGCTCCAGCGACGCGATCACGGCCAGCTGCTGCCGCAGCCAGAAACGCGTGTGGCCGATCTTCAGCCCGAGCGGTTGTTCGCCGAGCACGCGCGTGAACAGCCGGTTGAGCTTCTGCGTGAACGGCTTCGTGTCGATCCCGTGCCGGTCGTAGTAGTGCTTCAGCACGCCGCCGTGCGAGCGCGAATGCACGGCTTCCTGGCGCAGGAAACCTTCGGCCTCGTCGCGCAGGCGCGCATCGGTGATCAGCGGCAGCGCCTTGTTGTACACGCGGCAGAACCACAGCTCGCCTTCCGGGAACAGCAGGTTCAGCGTGTTGATGATGTGCGTGCTGCCCGGATCGTTCGGCACCCAGGTGACCGGCGTGTCGCTGAAGTCGAATTTCACGTGCCGGGCCTTGATCTTGTGGTAGTCGGCGGTATCGGTCATGTTGTCTCCCTGTGCGGCGTCATGCGCCGTCAATGCGATGCCATGCTGACGCGGGCGATCATCCGGCCGAGCCACGGCAGGAAGCGGCCGACGAAACGCATCGCATGCGCCTCGCCGCCGACCGCGACGACGGGGCGGTTGCGCAGCACGCCGTCGACCATCGCCTGTGCGACGGTTTCCGGTTTCAGGCCGCGCATCTGGTAGAGCTTCGTCGCGCGCTTGCGCAGCCGCGCTTCGTCCTGGGCATTGGCGCCCGCGTATTGCGTCGACGCCATGATTCCGGTCTCCGCGAAACCCGGGCACACGGCCGTCACGCCGATGCCTTGCTCCGCGAGTTCCGCGCGCATGCACTCGCTGAGCATCAGCACCGCGGCCTTCGTCGTCGCATACGCGGGCAGGTCGCGCGACGGCCCGAACGCGGCGGCCGACGCGGTATTGACGATGTGCCCGCCGGTGCCGCGCGCGGCCATCTGCCGCGCGAACAGCCGCGAGCCGTGGATCACGCCCCACAGGTTCACGTGCAGGATGCGCTCCCAGTGCCGCGCGCTCGTGTCGAGGATGCCGCCGGCCATGCCGATGCCGGCGTTGTTGATCACGACGTCCGCGCCGCCGAGTTCGCTGCCGACCCACGCCGCGAGCGCTTCCATCTCGTCGGCGGACCCGACGTCGACGCGTTTCGCATGCGCGTGCGCGCCGGTCAGCCCGAGCAGCAGCGCGGTGCGTTCGGCGCTGGCGAGATCGATGTCGCATGCGACGACCGTCGCGCCTTCGCGGGCGAACGCGAGCGCCGCGCAGCGGCCGATGCCGCTGCCCGCGCCGGTGACGACCGCGACCTTGCCGCTGAAACGGCCGCTGGTGGCGCGGCGGCGCGCGTTCGCGAGCGCGGGCGGCTCGGTGCCCGATTCGACCGCGTCGATCAGTTGCCCGGCGAGATCCGCGAAGCGCGCGGGATCGGCGAGCGGCAGCCAGTGGCCGGCCGCGACTTCGCGGCGGTAGTACTGCGGCACCCAGCGCGACAGGTTCTCCGACAGCGCGGGGCTCACGTACTTGTCGCCGAGCGGCACGATCGTCTGCACGGGGGCATGCGCATAGCGTTCGCGCGGCGCGAACAGGCAGCGGATGAAGTTCGCGCGATAGAGGCGCACGCCGCGCGCGCCGTCGTCGGCCTGCGTCGGGCGCGGCATCGCCGGCGTCTTCTCGAGCCGGCGCAGCAGGCGCGGCCACGCGCGGCCGAGCCACAGCCGCCAGCCGAGTTCGGGGACGAACGGCAGATGGAACAGGTACACGTACCACGAGCGCACGAGCTGGCCGCCGAGTTTGCCGAGCGACGCGGGCGTCGGGCGCAGCACGCGTTCGCGCAGCCAGAAGCCGACGTGGTCGAGGCACGGCCCCGAGCACGACGTGTACGACGCGATGCGGCCGGCGAGGCGCGGATCGGTGACGAATTCCCAACCCTGGATCGAGCCCCAGTCGTGCGCGATCAGGTGCACCGCGCGGCCGGGGCAGAGCGCGTCGATCACCGCGACGAAGTCGTCGGTCAGCTTCGCGAGGTGATAGTCGGCCATGCGCTTCGGCGCGCCGGACAGGCCCGCGCCGCGCACGTCGTACGCGATCACGTAGTGCTTGCGCGCGAGCAGCGGCGCGACGTGCCGCCAGACGCTGCTGTCGTCGGGATAGCCGTGCACGAGCACGACCGGCGAGCGGGCCGGGTCGCCCCAGGTCCTGACCGCGAGCGTCAGGTCGCCGGAGGCGACCGCCGTCTCGCTGTGAACCGATTCGAACAGGGCCAGCGGCGCTTCGTCGGAAAGAGGCTGCATCGTGAGTCCGTCGTTCAGGGAGTCGGAGGGGCGCCGCGTCAGGCGGCGGCCGGCACGGTCGAAACGGCCTGCGCGCGTTCGGCCTGGCGGCGCTGCCAGCGGCGCACGTGCGGCAAGTCGTCGTCGAGCCAGTACGCGTCGTCGTCCGTGATCACGAGCAGTTCCTCGAATTTCGCGCCGACGCCGGCGAAGCCGAGATGCGGCTCGACGGCCCACAGGCCCGGCACCGGCGCATGCTCGGAGCGGCGGTCGATCGACCACAGCGGCGACCAGCCCTGCTGCTTCGCCGCGCGGCCCTGGTCGAGCAGCAGGTTGCGCGTCGCGTTCAGCCCGAAGCGCGCGACGAAGCGCGGCTTCGACAGCTTGTGGATCTTCGCGACGCGATGCGCGAGCACCTTGAACGGATAGGCCTTGTGGCGCGGCTCGACGCCCTGGCGGCGGCACAGCGCGTCGACTTCCTGCGCGACCTCGGCCATCGGACGGCGCGCCTTCACGAGCCGCACGATCATGTCGCGATGGTCCATCAGGTCGTCCTGCAGCTGTTCGAGGATCGGGTTGTGGCCGAGGCAGTGCGCGTAGCCGACGTCGGCGACGATGCCGTCGAGCACCGGCGCGACGTCGAGGATCACCGGCATGTCGGTTTCGAGCTGGCGATTGCTCGGGAAGAACGCGAGATTGAAGCCGCCCATGTGCTTGAGGCCGGAGAAGCCTTCGAACGCGGTGCGGTCGCCGAACCACGCGAACGGCTTGTGCAGCCAGTCGTGCACGCCGTTGTCCTGCAGCCATTCGGTCAGCAGGCGCGCGGCTTCCTTTTCGGTGATGCCGGGGTAGAGCATCGCGCCGACGGTTTCGACGCAGCGGTACGCGAGCTGCTGGACCGCGCGGAATTGCGGCAGCTCGTCGAGGTGGACTTCCGGCAGCGGATGGTGATCGGCCATGGTGCGTCTCCGTGTGGGCGCTGATCCGGAACGCGCCCGCCGGCGTCGCCGTCGCGGGTTATTCAGTCAGCATTTAATGTGTCATTGATCGATGTAAAGATCATAGACGGTTCCGGGGCGACGGACGTGGGGATTTGTCCTAATGGAGACGCGGAATGGAGGGCCTCCTCTAGAACGGAACGCGGCGACGCGCCGCGCCGGATCGCGTCTTGTCAGGGCTGACGGATGACGGTTTTCGCGGTTGTCGTGCCTGCCGTTCCCTGCGCGTCGGGATCGGCGTCGCGGCAGCGGGTGTCACGAGCGGTTCCGCCGCCAGCCGCGCATGTCGTGCTGGATCAACTCTCCGTCGTGTCGCGGCGCGACGCTGTCAAATTGCCGAAATAATTTCGTCACATCATTCGCCCCCGATTCGAAGCCGTCCCGGCTTTGCGGTGGCGGTGCGCCGCGCAGCGCCCGGGGGCAGCGGCCGAAGCCGATTCGACATTTCCAGTAGAGAGACCATGCAACG
The DNA here is from genome assembly GCF_017104685.1 of Burkholderia sp. Tr-20355. Taxonomy (NCBI): domain Bacteria; kingdom Pseudomonadati; phylum Pseudomonadota; class Betaproteobacteria; order Burkholderiales; family Burkholderiaceae; genus Burkholderia; species Burkholderia sp. Tr-20355. Next base: position 20,857 of record NZ_JAAGPK010000128.1, read on the forward strand.
CCGCCAGTTCATGAACACCCTTGCCGCAGCGACCGCTGCGTCGTCGCTGATGCTCAAGGCCGGCACGGCCCGCGCGAAGAGCGGGATCGCGCCGGACGCGCTGGACCCGGGCCGCTGGTCGCCGTTCAACGCCGCGCGCCTGCAGGCGGTGCTCGACCAGCACGGCGTCGCGAGCGCCCGCTACGACGGAAAGCGCCGCCCGTATGCGGTGTTCGACTGGGACAACACGTGCATCATGAACGACTGCGAAGAGGCGTTGCTGATGTACCAGATCAACCATCTGCAGTACAAGCTGACGCCGGACGAATTCGTCGGCGTGATGTGGAAGGATGTGCCGAAGGGCGTGTTCATGAAGGACTACACGACCGTCGACGGCAAGCCGGTGACGATGGAGGATCTCGCCGCCGACGTCGAATCCGATTACCGCTGGCTCCATGCGAACTACAAGGGTTTCGGCGGCGACAAGAGCCTCGACGAGATTCGCGAGACCGACCAGTTCAAGGATTTCCGCGCGAAGCTGTACTTCATGTACGACGCGATCTGCGACACGCATCCGCTCGAAGTCGGCTACAAGTGGATCATCTATTTCTACAAGAACATGACGACCGCCGAGCTGCAGGCGATGGCGGAAGCGTCGAACAACTACGGCATCGGCGACGCGCTGCGCAAGGTCCGCTACGAAAGCCCGAAAACGCTGCCGGGCAAGGCAGGCGTGGTGGCCGACACGCATTTCCACGGCATCCGCATTCACGAGGAAATCCGCGCGGTGATGCATACGCTGCGCGCGAACGGCATCGACGTGTACGTCAGCACGGCGTCGCTCGACGACGTCGTGCGCGTGTTCGCCGGCAATCCGAACTATGGCTACGGCGTGGCGCCCGAGAACGTGATCGGCCTGCGTCTCGACATGCAGGACGGCCAGTACACGAGTACCTATCCGGCCGGCTGGCACTTCAACTGGGGGCCCGGCAAGACGGTGGGCATCCGCAACGTCCTCGCGTCGAAGAAGGGCTACGGCCCGCTGCTGGTGTTCGGCGACAGCGACGGCGACGCGTGGATGCTGCGCGACTTCAAGGACACCGCGGCCGGCGTGATCGTGAACCGGATGAAGAAGGGCGAGATCGGCGCGGACAGCAAGCTCGCGGCCGAGCAGATCGGCAAGCCGGACGCGCGCTTCCTGCTGCAGGGGCGCGACGAACACACGGGCCTGATGATCCCGGACGAGAAGTCGATCAAGTACGGCAAGTCCGATCGCAAGCTGCTGGCCTGACGCGGGCCGGGCGTCGGGCCGCCGGGCCCGGCGCCGCCCGGGTGCCGGCCGCGGCGTCGCGCGGGCCGCGCCGCCTGCGTTTCAGCGCTCGCGCGGCGCGCCCAGGCGGTCCAGCCACGCCCCCAGCAGATCGATCGGCAACGGAAACACGATCGTCGAGTTCTTGTCCGCCGCGATCGTCGTGAGCGTCTGCAGATAGCGCAGCTGCATCGCCTGCGGCTGCAATGCAAGCCGTTGCGCGGCCTGCAGCAGCTTCTCCGACGCCTGCAGTTCGCCTTCCGCGTGAATCACCTTCGCGCGCCGCTCGCGCTCGGCTTCGGCCTGCCGCGCGATCGCGCGGATCATCGTCTCGTTCAGGTCGACATGCTTGATCTCGACCGTCGACACCTTGATTCCCCACGCATCGGTCTGCGCGTCGAGCGTCTTCTGGATATCGGCGTTCAGCTGCTCGCGCTCGGCGAGCAGCGCATCGAGTTCGTGCTTGCCGAGCACCGCGCGCAGCGTCGTCTGCGCGAGCTGGCTCGTCGCCTCGAAGAAGCGCGCGACCTGGATCACGGCCTTCTCCGGGTCGACGACGCGGAAATACACGACCGCGTTGACCTTCACCGACACGTTGTCGCGCGTGATCACGTCCTGCGGGGGCACGTCGAACACGACGGTGCGCAGGTCGATCCGCACGACCTGCTGGACGATCGGGATGATCAGCACGAGCCCCGGCCCCTTCACTTTCCAGAACCGGCCGAGCATGAACACGACGCCGCGTTCGTACTCGCGGAAGATGCGGATGGACGACGCGACGAGGACGACGACGAAGACGATCAGGACGCCGCTGAAGCCGAACGTGTAGCCGATCATGAAGGTTCTCCCTGGTGATGGGGCGGCGCAGGCATGTCGTAGAGCGGCGCGACGGTCAGCGTCAGCCCCTGGCGGCCGGTGACGCGCACGCGGCAGCCGGCGGCCAGCGGCGCGCTGCTCGCCACGCGCCGGCGCTCGCCATGCACGCGCGCCCAGCCCGCCGCGGACGGCGCGGTGCCGGCCGCGCCATGCGGCTGGTCCGGATGAAGGCCGTCGTCGAGCACTTCGCCGACGCTGCCGAGCATCGCCTCGGCGCCCGTCACGACCGGCCGCCGCCGCGCGCGCAGCGCGACGCTCGACACGCCCGCGACGAACAGCCCGCCGCCGAGCGCGAGGCTCGCGATCACGGGCCACGGGATGCCGTAGCCGGGCACGTCGGTGTCGATCAGCATCAGCGCGCCGATCGTGAACGACACGATTCCGCCGAAGCCGAGCACGCCGAAGGTCGGCAGGAACGCCTCGGCGACGAGGCAACCGAGGCCGAGCAGCACGAGGCCGAGGCCCGCATAGCTGATCGGCAGCAACTGCATCGCGAACAGCCCGACCAGCAGGCAGATCGTGCCGGCGACGCCCGGCAGCACGAAGCCGGGGTTCGCGAACTCGAAGAACAGGCCGTAGATGCCGATCGTCAGCAGGATCAGCGCGACGTTCGGATCGGCGATGATCGCAAGGAAGCGGCTGCGCCAGTCGGGTTCGACGACGACGAGCGGCGCATGCGCGGTCGCGAGCCGCACCGTGCCGGCGGGGGTCGTCGCGCCGTGGCCGTCGAGCTGGCGCGCGAGATCGGCCGGATCCTGCGCGATCAGGTCGACCACGTGCTGCGTGCGCGCCTCGTTCGCCGACAGGCTGACGGCTTCGCGCACCGCGCGCTCGGCCCATTCGGCATTGCGCCCGCGCAGCTGCGCGAGGCCGCGGATGTAGGCGGAGGCGTCCT
>NZ_JAAGPK010000129.1:0-24031 GCF_017104685.1 Burkholderia sp. Tr-20355
TCTAGTCGTGCGTGGCGACGACGTGTACCTGCGGGCCGGTCGTGGCAGGCGGCCGCTCGATGCGTGGGAGCGCCACGCGGGTCGGGCGCGGGAGCTGGGAGGCGGCCTCGGTGCCGGAAGCGAGCTTGCCGGCGGCCGTGTCCACCCAGACGAGCGTGGGTTGATCAAGCACGGAAGGCAGGCCAGCCGAAGCGGGCGCGGCGGCCGGTTGCGCGGGACCGGCGGCCGGCGCCGGTGCGGCGGCGACCTCGAGCGGCGCAACGGCGACCGGTGCCGGTTCGACTGCCACCGGAGCGGCTTCGTTCGCTACGGCCGGCGCGGCTTGCTCGACGGGCGCCGGCTGCGGCGCCTCGACAGCGACCGGGGCCGCGGCCGGGACTGCCGGCACTTCGAACGCGTCGGTCGGCGAAACCGCGACCGGAGCCGGACCGGCTTCGGCGACGACGGCCGGTGCAACCTGCGCCGGTTCCGCGACCTGCACGGCGACGGCCGGCTCGACCGGAGCCGCTTCGACGGGTGCCGGCGCCGGGGTTTCGACAGCGGCCGGAGCAGCATGCTGCTCGACGACTGCTTCCACGACGACCGCGCTTGCCACGGCTGCGACGACTGCCGGCGCGGCCGTGTGGGCCGGTTCGACAGCGGCCGGTGCCGCCGGCGTCACGGCTTGCACGGCGCCTTCGCCATCCGCGCCTTGCTCGGCCTGGTCGACGACCGTGCCGTCTTCTTCGCGCTCACGACGACCGCCGCGGCGGCCGCGACGGCGACGACGGCGCTCTTCGCCGTCGCGCGCGACGGCTTCCGCATCGGCTGCCAGATCGGCGCCGGGCAGGGCCTCCGCAACGGCCTTGTCGTCTTCCGGTTCCGGGTGGTTTTCACCGCGGTTGACGGTCTCGAGCGTGGCCGCATGCTGGGTCGGCTTGCGGCGCTCGCCGCGCTCGCGACGCTCGCCGCGTTCCTGGCGCTCGCCGCGGCCGGTTGCCTCGACGGCGTCCGGCTGCTCGGCACGCTCGCGCGGTTCGCGGTTCTCGCGCGGTTCGCGCGGCTCACGGCTTTCACGCGGCTCGCGGCCTTCGCGCGGGCCACGGCCCTCGCGACCTTCGCGGCCCTCACGACCTTCGCGACCTTCACGCAGCTCACGGCCCTCGCGCGGCTCACGGCCTTCACGCGGTTCGCGCACTTCCTTGCCTTCGCGTTCCTGGCGTTGCGGCTGGCCACGGCCTGCCGCTGCCTGATCGCGGCCGCCTTGCGCCTGCTGCGCGCCGCCGCGGCGGTTGCGATTGCGATCGGCGCCGCGCTGCTCGGCCTTTTCGGTCCGCTCTCTGGCCGGACGGGGCGCCTGCCCCTTCCCTCGTGCCGGGTCGACCGGCGCGGGCCCCCGGTGCCGGCGCGACGCCGAACAGGCCCTTCAGCCAGCCGATGAAGCCGCCGCTTGCCGCGGCGACAGGGGCAGCCGGGGCGGGCGCGGCCACCGGTTCGACCGGGCGCTGCGGCGCCGGGCTCGGGGCCGGACGCTCGGGCGTGATGCCCTTGACCGCGGCTTCCTGCTTCGGCTTCACTTCCGCGGCGCGCTTGCTGTAGCCGGTTTCCGACTCGAGTTCGCGGGCGGCTTCCTCGGCCATCTTCCACGACGCGCGCGGATCGTCGAGGCGCGCATCGTCGTGACGCAGGCGCTCGAGCTTGTAGTGCGGCGTATCGAGGTGCTTGTTCGGGATCAGCACGATGCCGACCTTGAAGCGCGACTCGATCTTGTTGATTTCCTGACGCTTTTCGTTGAGCAGGAAGGCGGTCACCTCGACCGGCACCTGGCAGTGGATCGCCGCGGTGTTTTCCTTCATCGCTTCTTCCTGAATGATCCGCAGGACCTGCAGCGCGGACGATTCGGTATCGCGGATGTGGCCGGTGCCGTTACAGCGCGGGCAGGTCACGTGGCTGCCTTCCGACAGGGCCGGACGCAGGCGCTGGCGCGACAGCTCCATCAGGCCGAAGCGGGAGATCTTGCCCATCTGCACGCGCGCCCGGTCGTGCTTGAGCGCATCTTTCAGGCGCTGCTCGACTTCACGCTGGCTCTTCGCCGATTCCATGTCGATGAAATCGATCACGATCAGGCCGCCGAGGTCACGCAGGCGCAGCTGGCGGGCGACTTCGTCGGCCGCTTCGAGGTTCGTGCGGGTCGCCGTTTCCTCGATGTCCGCGCCCTTGGTCGCGCGCGCCGAGTTCACGTCGATCGCGACGAGCGCTTCGGTGTGGTCGATCACGATCGCGCCGCCCGACGGCAGCGGCACCGTGCGCGAGTACGCGGTTTCGATCTGGTGCTCGATCTGGAAGCGCGAGAACAGCGGCACGTCGTCGTGGTAGCGCTTCACCTTCGACACGTTGTCCGGCATCACGATATCCATGAACGCACGGGCCTGATCGTGGATCTCGGTCGTGTCGATCAGGATTTCGCCGATATCGGGCTGGAAATAGTCCCGGATCGCGCGGATCACGAGGCTCGATTCCAGATAGATCAGCATCGGCTGGCCGGCATTGCCGCTTTGCGACGCCGCTTCGATCGCGCGCCACAGCTGCAGCAGGTAGTTCAGGTCCCACTGCAGTTCCTCGGCGCTGCGGCCGATGCCCGCGGTACGGGCGATCATGCTCATGCCGTCCGGGATCTGCAGTTGCGCCATCGTTTCGCGCAGTTCCTGGCGCTCGTCGCCCTCGATCCGGCGCGATACGCCGCCGCCGCGCGGATTGTTCGGCATCAGCACGAGGTAACGGCCGGCGAGCGAGATGAAGGTGGTGAGGGCGGCGCCCTTGTTGCCACGCTCTTCCTTCTCGACCTGGACGATCAGCTCCTGGCCTTCGCGCAGGGCATCCTGGATGCGCGCGGAGCGCATGTCGATGCCTTCCTTGAAGTACTGGCGGGCGACTTCCTTGAACGGCAGGAAGCCGTGGCGGTCTTCGCCGTAGTTGACGAAGCACGCCTCGAGCGAAGGCTCGATACGGGTGATGACACCTTTGTAGATATTGCCTTTGCGCTGTTCGCGCCCGGCTGTCTCGATGTCGATGTCGATGAGCTTTTGCCCATCGACGATGGCGACGCGCAGCTCCTCCTGCTGCGTCGCATTGAACAGCATGCGTTTCATGAACGGCTCCAGGCGGCTCCGCTGCCGGCGCCTCGCGGTTGTCAGTCGCGAGGGCGGGAACGACGGCAGGCCGCACCTTGTTGTGTTGTCACGAGCACGCTGGAGCGGGAACGATGGCGGGGAGAATTGCCTGAAGAGGCGCTTGGGCCCGAAAGACGGAGCCGGCGGCCATAGGGCACCTGCGAATACGGCTTCAAAGCACGGCGTTCACACACCGCACGCTGCAAAAGCGCGCTAAGCCTGAGTCCGGGCATTGCCACGGGCGCGCACAATGCGTCGCGCGCGCCGACGGGCGGCAGATGCTGCGGCTTGGGCCGCAGCGGGGAGTATCGAATCCAGCCCGACTTTCCCGCTTGGGGTGTACTTCCCTGGTTTGACGTCGCCAAGTCCCGCACGCTTCGCGGGACCAAATCGGGCGCAACGCCGTAATTTTCGCAACCGGCAGCCTGCGGACGCACTTCGCGCCGTCGGGCTGCCGATCAAATTCTTTTCAACCAACTTTCCGTTACCGCGGCGCCTTGCCGACCGAATCCGCCTGTGGGCGCGATCCTTGCCGACGGGCGGCGCCGTGCGTGCAACTTGCTGCATCTCTTTGATTAGGGGTGAGCAGCGGACCCCCGGCGCAAGTAAAATAACGGTTTGCGCTTGCGCCTTGCCCGATTCAGCCGGGGCCGGCCGGTCAGGCCACCCACAACGTCAGGCTGGGCAAAATTATATTCAGTATGAATGAGTTAGGCAAAATATCCCAGAATTCGGTCGCAAGCGGCCAGGTATCGATGATCGAGATCGACGAAAACTCGGCCGGTCAGCGTATCGACAACTTCCTGTTGCGCGTCTGTAAAGGCGTGCCGAAAAGCCATATTTACCGGATCCTCCGCAGCGGCGAAGTGCGCGTGAACAAGGGCCGGATCGATGCGCAGTACCGCCTGGCGCTGGGCGACATCGTCCGCGTGCCGCCCGTACGGGTGGCGGCAGCCGACCTGGCGCGCGCCGACACGCCGGTCGTGCCGCCCGCGAATTTCGACGTGCTGTACGAGGACGACGCGATGCTCGTCATCGACAAGCCGGCCGGCGTCGCCGTGCACGGCGGCAGCGGCGTCGCGTTCGGCGTGATCGAGCAGATGCGCCAGGCGCGCCCGCGCGCGAAATTCCTCGAGCTCGTGCACCGGCTCGACCGCGAGACGTCCGGGATCCTGATGCTCGCGAAGAAGCGCACGGCGCTGGTCGGCCTGCACGAACAGATCCGCGAGAACCGGATGGACAAGCGTTACTTCGCGTGCGCGCACGGCGAATGGCAGCCCGACTGGGGCCGCCGCCGCGCGGTCAAGGCGCCGCTGTTCAAGTATTCGACCCCGGAAGGGGAGCGCCGCGTGCGCGTGCAGGACGACGGGCTGGCGTCCCATACGGTGTTCAACCTCGTCGACCGCTGGTCCGACTATGTGCTCGTCGAGGCGGAACTCAAAACGGGTCGGACCCATCAGATCCGCGTGCACCTCGCGCATCTCGGCCTGCCGATCGCCGGCGACGCCAAGTATGGCGATTTCGCACTGAACAAGGCGCTGGCGCGCGCGAACGCGCAACCGTCACTGAAGCGGATGTTCCTGCATGCGCACCGGCTGCGGCTTGCGCATCCGCTGACCGGCGAGGCGCTGCAGTTCGACGCGCCGCTGCCGGACGAATGCCGGCGCTTCCTCGATCAACTCAGCGCACTGCGCGATACCGCCTGAACCGCATGGCTCGACAGCAATTTGACCTGATCGTCTTCGACTGGGACGGCACGCTGATGGATTCGACTGCGCACATCGCGCACAGCATCCAGGCCGCGTGCCGCGATCTCGGCCTGCCCACGCCGTCCGACGAGGCGTCGCGCTACGTGATCGGCCTCGGCCTGCGCGACGCGCTGCAGATTACCGCTCCGACCCTCGATCCGTCCGAGTACGCGAGGCTCGCCGAGCGCTACCGCTATCACTATCTGCTCGACGACCAGCGCATCGAGCTGTTCGCCGGCGTGCGCGAACTGCTCGCCGAGCTGCGCGACACGGGCTACCTGCTCGCGGTGGCGACCGGCAAGGGGCGGGTGGGGCTGAACCGCGTGCTCGACCAGTCGAAGCTGACGAGCCTGTTCGACGCGACGCGCTGCGCGGACGAGACGTTCTCGAAACCGCACCCGGCGATGCTGCACGAATTGTCGCGGGAATTGGGGCAGGATCTGGCGCGCACCGTGATGATCGGCGATACGACGCACGACCTGCAGATGGCCGCGAGCGCCGGGGCGGCCGGTGTCGGTGTCGCGTATGGCGCGCATACGGCCGATGCGCTGGCGGCGCTCGCGCCTCGCTTCGTCGCGCCCGATGTCGGTGCGCTGGCCGAATGGCTGAGGGAGCACGCATGAGCGCGGCGCCGGACGCCGTGCGCGTGTGCGCATCGGATGCGCTGGCCGACGGCGGCGCCGGCGTGCGCGTCGACGCGACGCTGCGCGGCGAGCAGGCCGTCGTGTTCTTCGTGCGCTACGACGGCCGCGCGTACGGCTACCTGAACCGCTGCGCGCATGTGCCGATGGAGCTCGACTGGGCCGAAGGGCAGTTCTTCGAGTCGTCGGGCCTTTACCTGATGTGCGCGACGCACGGCGCGATCTATGCGCCGGATACCGGCAAGTGTGTCGGCGGCCCGTGCCGCGGCGGCCGCTTGCGCCCGGTCGAGGTCGACGAACGGGACACGCCCGACGGCCGTGCGGTATTCTGGGTGCCGGATGCCGACCTGCATCCCGCCACTTCCGCCACGACCGACTGACGACACCACTGCATGGCCGACCAACCGAATTCCCCGGAATCCTCCTCCCGTCCCGACAGCCGTGAACCGAACTGGGAGCGCGCGGCGCTCGAACGGATCGCGCTCGCGGCCGTCAAGGAGCAGCGCGCGGCGCGGCGCTGGAAAATCTTCTTCCGCTTCGCGTTCCTCGGCGTGTTCGTGCTGCTTGCGTTCGCGCTGATCGATTTCTCGAGCGATTCGAAGTTCTCGTCGAGCGGGCGGCACACGGCGCTCGTGACGATCGACGGCGAGATCGCCGCCGGCGTCAACGCGAACGCCGAGGACATCAACACGGCGCTCGACGCCGCGTTCGACGACGACGGCACGGTCGGCGTCGTGCTGCGGATCAACAGCCCGGGCGGCAGCCCCGTGCAGGCCGGGATGGTCTACGACGAGATCCGGCGGCTGCGCGCGAAGCATCCGGACAAGCCGCTGTACGTCGTCGTGACCGACATGTGCGCATCGGGCGGCTATTACATCGCGGCCGCGGCCGACAAGATCTTCGTCGACAAGGCGAGCATCGTCGGGTCGATCGGCGTGCTGATGGACGGTTTCGGCTTCACCGGGCTGATGGGCAAGCTCGGCGTCGAGCGCCGCCTGCATACGTCGGGTGAAAACAAGGGCTTCTACGATCCGTTCTCGCCGGAGACGCCGAAGATGGACGCGCACGCGCAGGCGCTGCTCGACCAGGTGCACGCGCAGTTCATCAAGGCCGTGAAGGATGGCCGCGGCAAGCGGCTGCACGAGACACCCGACCTGTTCTCGGGGCTGTTCTGGACGGGCGAGAAGAGCGTCGAGCTCGGGCTCGCCGACGGCTACGGCACCACCGACACGGTCGCGCGCGACGTGCTGAAGGCGCCGGACCTCGTCGATTACACGGTGAAGGAAAGCCTGACGAACCGCGTCGCGCGCAAGTTCGGCGCGGCCGTCGGCGGCGCCGCGATGAAGGCGCTGACGGCCGGCGGCGCGTCGGTCAGCCTGCGCTGACCGGCTGGCGGCGGGCCGCGACGGCCCGCCTTCGTGCCACCGGCTTGTGCCGGCTGACGCATCAGTTCGCGAGCAGCAGGAAGATGGCGGGACGCTTGTGCAGATTCGGCGCGGGCGCCTTTTTCCAGTCGGTCACGGTGCGGCTCGCGATCGTTTCGGTCGCGAGGGTCAGGTCGGCCGCGACGCAAATCTGCGTCGACGGCGCGCAGGTCGCGATCAGCGTGTCGAGCATCGCGTGATTCCGGTACGGCGTTTCGATGAAGATCTGCGTCTGGCGCGCCTTGCGCGACAGTTGCTCGAGTTCGCGCAGCCGTTTCGCGCGCGCGGCCGCATCGACCGGCAGGTAGCCGTTGAATGCGAAGCTCTGGCCGTTCAGGCCCGACGCCATCAAGGCGAGCAGGATCGAACTCGGCCCGACGAGCGGCACGACCTTCACGCCGCGCTCGTGCGCGCGGCGCACCAGCAGCGCGCCGGGATCGGCGACGGCCGGGCAACCGGCTTCCGACACGAGGCCGGCGTCCGCGCCGGCCAGGATCGGCGCGAGCAGCCGGTCGATGGCGCCGGCCGGCGTATTGACGTTCAGCTCGCTGATCTCGATTTCCTGGATCGGGCGGGTCGTGCCGATCTTCTTCAGAAACGCGCGCGTCGTTTTCGCGTTCTCGCCGATGTAATAGCCGAGCGTGCCGGCGCGCGCCTGGACGGCGGCGGGCAGCACGGCGGCAAGCATCGATTCGTCGCCTTCGCCGAGCGTGTTCGGGACGAGGTAAAGCGTGCCGGCGGTCATGCGCGGTCTCCACGGGTGGTTGCAAACAGCGGGTAGTCGGCGGCGCGCAGCATCCGCGTGAGCGCGATCAGCGGCAGGCCGACCAGCGCGGTCGGGTCGTCTGAGTCGATCGCGTCGAGCAGCGCGATGCCGAGCCCTTCGGATTTCGCGCTGCCGGCGACGTCATACGGGGTTTCCGCGTGCAGGTACGCGTCGAGTTCGGCTTCGGGCAGCGAGCGGAAGCGTACGTGCGTGACGACGTCCTCGACCTGCGCTTCGCCCGTGCGGCTGTCGTACAGGCACAGCGCGCTGTGGAATTCGACTGCGCGGCCCTGCATCGACACGAGCTGCGCGAGCGCGCGCTCGTGCGTGCCGGGCTTGCCGATCTGAAGGCCGTCGAAGGTCGCGACCTGGTCCGACCCGATCACGAGCACGCCATCGGGTGCGTCAATCGTCGCGGCGACGGCGCGCGCTTTCGCGCCGGCGAGGCGCAGCGCGGTGGCCGCCGGGGTTTCGCCGTCGAGCGGGGTCTCGTCGAGGTCGGGCGACACGACGTCGAACGGCACGCCGAGGCGCTCGAGGAGCGCGCGGCGGTAGCGGGAACTGGAGGCGAGAATCAGCCGCGGCGGGCGGCAAACGGTATCCGGCATGGTCGGTTGGATCGGTGAGTCTTCAGGTGTGGCGCGGCGTTGCGCGGACGCAAGCTTAAGTGATTGACCGCAAAAGGTAAAACAGGTATGCTTTCCCGCTTTTCGTCGGCAGGCTTCCGCAGTGGTGGCGCCTGCCGGGTCTTCGGAAGTAAAGTACGTCATCCGCGGATGAGCCGTACGCGAGCGGTACCAAGCCGGATCCGCAAGTCAGCCTGTAGGCGGGAGCGCACATGAACACTTCTTCTGGCAAACCTGCGGCGGCGCTCGATCCGCGCGCGGTCGACCTGTTCGAGTTCGCCCGCAGCGGGCGGCAGGCAGCCGGTGCGGTGCATCTCTCGCAACTGCCGCGCATGTTAAACGAAGTGCCGGCGGACGCGCCAGATCGCGACACGGTCTTCACATGGCAGGCGGAAGGGTTCACGCAGAAGGAACTGCAGGACGACGGCGCCGACGGTCAGCAGCCGTACCTGCGCCTCGCGGTGCATGGCCATGCGTGGCTCACGTGCCAGCGCTGCATGACGCCGTACGACCAGACGTTCGACGTCGACATGACGTACCGGATCGTCGCGACCGAAGAAGAAGCTGAAGAATTTCCGCTCGACGACGATGAAGCCGATGTGATCGTGGGCTCACGCCAGTTCGATCTCGTCGACTTGATCGAAGAGGAATTGCTGCTTTCGTTGCCGCTCGTGCCCAAGCACGAGGTTTGCCCGGCAGTTCACGAAAGCCTCGTGTCGGGTGCGAGCGGTCCCGCGGAAGAGTCGGACGAAGAGTCCGACGAAGCCGGGGACGAAGGCAAACGGCCGAATCCGTTCGCAGCGCTGGAAGCGTTGAAGAAGGGCGGTGACGGCAACAAGAAACACTAAGCAGTTGTGGCGCGGGAAGGCGTAAGGGCTTTGGGCCAGGGTAGTTAAGCGCCGGATCGGGCTGTGTTAGAATCCGGAAAATTATTTAGGAGTTAGTCATGGCAGTCCAGCAAAACAAGAAGTCGCCGTCGAAGCGCGGCATGCATCGTTCGCACGATTTCCTGACGGCAGCGCCGCTGGCAGTCGAGCCGAGCACGGGTGAAGTGCACCTGCGTCACCACGTCAGCCCGAACGGCTACTACCGCGGCAAGAAAGTCGTCAAGACGAAGAACGACTAAGCGTCAAGTCACGCGTTGCGCGCTACGTTTGCCGTTCGCGTGACAACTGGTTCGCTTGACACTTTCCTGGCGCAACAAAAAGGCGGCATTCTACTGCCGCTTTTTTGTGCCTGAAATTCGTCGCATTCCATGACCGTAAAGCTCACAATCGATTGCATGGGAGGCGACCACGGCCCGTCCGTGACCGTTCCCGCGGCAGTCAAGTTCGTCCGCGCGCATCCCGATGCGCACCTGATGCTCGTCGGCATCGAAAGCGCGATCCGCGCTCAGCTGAAGAAGCTGAAAGCCCTCGACGATCCCGCGCTGACCATCGTTCCCGCCACCGAAGTCGTGGCGATGGACGACCCTGTCGAAGTGGCGCTGCGCAAGAAGAAGGATTCTTCGATGCGTGTCGCGCTCAATCACGTCAAGGATGGCGCGGCGCAGGCCTGCATCTCCGCCGGCAATACCGGCGCGCTGATGGCCGTTTCCCGTTACGTACTCAAGACGCTGCCCGGCATCGAGCGGCCCGCGATCGCGTTCGCGCTGCCGAACCCGACCGGCTACACGATGATGCTGGACCTCGGCGCGAACGTCGACTGCGAACCGCAGCACCTGCTGCAGTTCGCGGAGATGGGGCACGCGCTCGTGGCGGCGCTCGAAGGCAAGGAGCGTCCGACGATCGGCCTGCTGAACATCGGCGAGGAGGTCATCAAGGGCAACGAGACGATCAAGCGCGCGGGCGAGCTGCTGCGCGCCAGCACGCTCAATTTCCGCGGCAACGTGGAAGGCAACGACATCTACAAGGGCACCGTCGACGTGATCGTGTGCGACGGCTTCGTCGGCAACGTCGCGCTGAAGACGTCGGAAGGACTCGCGCAGATGCTGTCCGACATCATCCGCGAGGAGTTCGGCCGTTCGCTGATGTCGAAGCTGATGGCGCTGCTCGCGCTGCCGGTGCTGATGCGTTTCAAGAAGCGCGTCGACCACCGCCAGTACAACGGCGCGGCGTTGCTGGGGCTGAAGAGCCTCGTGATCAAGAGCCACGGTTCGGCCGACGCCTACGCGTTTGAGTGGGCGATCAAACGCGGGTATGATGCCGTCAAAAACGGCGTGCTGGAGCGCCTCGCGCGCGCGATGGCGGATAATTCAGTGTCGCTCGGCGATGGCGAACACGACGCGGGTGGCGCGGGCCAGGCAAGCCCGGCCGCAGGCCAACACGCCGAACCTTCCGCTGCGCAATCCTCTAAAGCATAAATGGCCCAATCGACTCTCTATTCCCGCGTGCTCGGCACGGGCAGCTACTTGCCGCCCGACCGCGTCACGAACCAGCAGTTGACCGATCGTCTTGCGAAGGAAGGCATCGAGACGAGCGATGAATGGATCGTTGCGCGCACGGGCATCCATGCGCGCCATTTCGCCGCGCCCGACGTCACGACGAGCGATCTCGCGCTCGAGGCGTCGCGCCGTGCGATCGAGGCGGCCGGTGTCGATCCGCAGTCGATCGACCTGATCATCGTCGCGACTTCGACCCCCGATTTCGTGTTCCCGAGCACCGCGTGCCTGTTGCAGAACAAGCTCGGCATCAAGAACGGCGGCGCGGCATTCGACGTGCAGGCCGTGTGCTCGGGCTTCGCGTACGCGATGGCAACGGCCGACAGCTTCATCCGCAGCGGCCAGCACCGTACGGCGCTCGTGGTCGGCGCGGAGACGTTCTCGCGCATTCTCGACTTCAAGGACCGCACGACCTGCGTGCTGTTCGGCGACGGCGCGGGCGCGGTGATCCTGTCCGCATCGGAGGAGCCGGGCGTGCTGGGCAGCGCGCTGCATGCCGACGGCAGCTATTCGCACATCCTCTGCACGCCGGGCAACGTCAACCGCGGCGTGATCGAGGGCAGCGCGTTCCTGTACATGGACGGGCAGGCCGTGTTCAAGCTCGCGGTCAACGTGCTCGAAAAGGTCGCGATCGAGGCGCTCGCCAAGGCGAATCTCGCGCCCGAACAGATCGACTGGCTGATTCCGCACCAGGCCAACATCCGCATCATGACCAGCACCTGCCGCAAGCTCGGCCTGCCGCAGGAGCGCATGGTCGTGACGGTCGACCAGCACGGCAACACGTCGGCCGCGTCGATCCCGCTGGCGCTCGACACCGCGGTGCGCGACGGCCGCATCCAGCGTGGCCAGCACGTGCTGATCGAAGGCGTCGGCGGCGGCTTCACCTGGGGCGCGTCGGTCTTCCGCTTCTGATCCGCGGCGCGCGACCGCTGCGCGCGGATCCCACCGGCGCGCCGTTCGTGCGCGCCGTCCGAATCGATTCAATTGGGGACGATATGAAATTTGCATTCGTTTTTCCGGGGCAGGGCTCGCAGGCGATCGGCATGCTCAACGCATTCGCCGATCTGGCCGTCGTGCGCGAGACGCTTCAGGAAGCGTCCGATGCACTCAATCAGGATCTCGGCAAGCTGATCGCCGAAGGCCCGGCCGAAGAGCTGAACCTGACCACCAATACACAGCCGGTGATGCTGACCGCCGCTTACGCGTGCTACCGCGCGTGGCAGCAGGCAGGCGGCCCGGCGCCGTCGATCGTCGCCGGCCACAGCCTCGGCGAGTACACGGCGCTCGTCGCCGCGGGTGCACTGGCGTTCAAGGACGCGGTGCCGCTCGTGCGCTTCCGTGCGCAGGCGATGCAGACGGCCGTGCCGGTCGGCCAGGGCGGCATGGCCGCGATCCTGGGCCTTGACGACGACACCGTGCGCGCGGTGTGTGCCGAAGCCGCGGAAGCGGGCGTCGTCGAAGCGGTGAACTTCAATGCACCCGCGCAGGTCGTGATCGCGGGCAGCAAGGCCGCGGTCGAAAAGGCGTGCGAGATCGCGAAGGCGAAGGGCGCGAAGCGCGCGCTGCCGCTGCCGGTGTCGGCGCCGTTCCATTCGTCGCTGCTCAAGCCGGCGTCGGACCAGTTGCGCGACTACCTCGCGAACGTCGACGTGAAGGCGCCGCAGATTCCGGTCGTCAACAACATCGACGTGGCCGTGATCAGCGATCCGGCCGCGATCAAGGACGCGCTGGTGCGCCAGGCCGCGGGCCCGGTGCGCTGGGTCGAGTGCGTGCGGTACATCGCCGGCACCGGCGTCACGCACGTGATCGAATGCGGTCCGGGCAAGGTGCTCGCCGGCCTGACGAAGCGCATCGACGGCAACCTGACCGGTGCGTCGGTGTTCGATCCGGCATCGCTCGACGAAGCCCTCAAGCTGGTGACCGCCTGACGCGGCGCCTTTTTTCAAGAAACGGATATTCGATTCATGGAAAAGACTCTCGATAAACAGGTCGCGATCGTGACCGGCGCGTCGCGCGGCATCGGCCGTTCGATCGCGCTCGAACTGGCGCGCCTGGGCGCGACGGTGATCGGCACGGCGACGAGCGAATCGGGCGCCGCCTCGATCAGCGCGGCATTCGCCGAGGCGGGCGTCACGGGCCGCGGCGCGGTGCTGAACGTCAACGACGCAGCGGCCGCCGAGGCGCTGATCGATGCGACCGTGAAGGAATTCGGCGCGCTGAACGTGCTCGTCAACAACGCGGGCATCACGCAGGACCAGCTCGCGATGCGGATGAAGGACGAGGACTGGGACGCGGTGATCGATACCAACCTGAAATCGGTGTTCCGCCTGTCGCGCGCGGTGCTGCGCCCGATGATGAAGGCGCGCGGCGGCCGGATCATCAACATCACGTCGGTGGTCGGTTCGGCCGGCAACCCGGGTCAGGTCAACTACGCGGCCGCGAAGGCCGGCGTGGCGGGCATGACGCGTGCGCTCGCGCGCGAGATCGGCAGCCGCGGCATCACCGTGAACTGCGTCGCGCCGGGCTTCATCGATACCGACATGACGAAGACGCTGCCGGAAGAACAGCAGGCCGCGCTCAAGACCCAGATTCCGCTCGGCCGCCTCGGCAGCCCGGAGGACATCGCCCATGCCGTCGCGTTCCTCGCATCGCCGCAGGCCGGTTATATCACCGGCACGACGCTGCACGTGAACGGCGGCATGTACATGTCGTAACGGTTTTCGTTTACCATCCGCGCCGTATCCCGATTTTCAGGCGGATAGGCGCTTGATCGACCATCAAGCCAACGCGCGTTTTGGCGTCAGCAAACCTGATAAAATGCGCGCACTTGTAAATCTGAACTTTCCCTCGGAGGGGTAATGGACAACATCGAACAACGTGTCAAGAAGATCGTCGCTGAGCAACTGGGCGTCGCGGAAGCCGAGATCAAGAACGAAGCTTCGTTCGTGAACGACCTGGGCGCCGACTCGCTCGACACGGTCGAACTGGTGATGGCTCTGGAAGACGAGTTCGGCATGGAAATCCCGGACGAAGAAGCAGAGAAGATCACGACCGTTCAGCAAGCGATCGACTACGCTCGCGCAAACGTCAAGGCGTAAGCGCCTTTCGCGCTTGTCCGCCACGTCGCCGCGATCTTCGCGATTGACGCGCCATCCTGCCGGCTTCGCGCCGGACGGACTAACAGCCACAGGGCTCGCAGGGCTGGTTCCTGTGGCCACTGTGGCTTTTGTTTTTGTCATCCAATAATGGAAAAGAGGTTACCGTGAGCCGCCGTCGTGTTGTTGTTACAGGCCTGGGGCTGATTTCGCCTGTTGGCAATAATGTTGCCGACGGCTGGGCCAATCTCGTCGCCGGCAAGTCCGGTATCGCCACCGTCACGAAGTTCGATGCGTCGAACCTCGCCTGCCATTTCGCGGGCGAAGTGAAGGGTTTCAGCGCCGAGGAGTACATTCCGGCGAAGGAAGCCCGGAACATGGATACGTTCATCCATTACGGCATCGCCGCCGGCGTCCAGGCCATCCGGGACAGCGGGCTGGAAGTGAACGAAGCCAACGCGGAACGCATCGGCGTGCTGGTCGGTTCCGGCATCGGCGGCCTGCCGATGATCGAAGACACGCACCAGACCTACGTCGATCGCGGCGCACGCCGGATTTCGCCGTTCTTCGTGCCGGGTTCGATCATCAACATGATCTCGGGCCACCTGAGCATCATGTTCGGCCTGAAGGGCCCGAACCTCGCGGCCGTGACGGCCTGCACGACCGGCCTGCACAGCATCGGCCTCGCCGCGCGCCTGATCCAGGCCGGCGACGCCGACGTAATGGTCGCGGGCGGTGCCGAATCGACGGTGTCGCCGCTCGGCATCGGCGGTTTCGCGGCGGCGCGTGCGCTGTCGACCCGCAACGACGATCCGGCCAGCGCCTCGCGTCCGTGGGACAAGGACCGCGACGGCTTCGTGCTGGGCGAGGGTGCCGGCGTGATGGTGCTCGAGGAGTACGAGGCGGCGAAGGCGCGCGGCGCGAAGATCTATGCGGAAGTCTCGGGCTTCGGCATGACGGGCGACGCGTACCACATGACCGCGCCGAACATGGACGGCCCGCGCCGCTGCATGGTCGCGGCACTGCGCGACGCCGGCATGAACGCGGACGAGGTCCAGTACCTGAACGCGCACGGCACGTCGACGCCGCTGGGCGACAAGAACGAGTCCGACGCGGTGAAGGCGGCCTTCGGCGAGCACGCATACAAGCTCGTCGTGAACTCGACGAAGTCGATGACGGGCCACCTGCTGGGCGGCGCGGGCGGCCTCGAATCGGTGTTCACGGTGCTGGCGCTGCACAACAACGTGTCGCCGCCGACCATCAACATCTTCAACCAGGACCCCGAGTGCGATCTCGATTACTGCGCGAACACCGCGCGGGACATGAAGATCGACGTCGCCGTGAAGAACAACTTCGGCTTCGGCGGGACCAACGGCACGCTGGTGTTCAAGCGCGTCTGACGCTGAATCGCTTGACGAGTCCATTCGACATGCCGGCCGGGCGCCCGCAGCGCTTTGCGTTGCGGGCCTCGGCTGTCTCGTATCTCGTGCTGGCCGTGTTCGTCGCATCGGCTGCTGCATCGGCCTATCTGTTCTGGGCGCCGCGCGCGGGCGCCGCCGCCGGCGCATGCGTGTCGGCCGCGACGGCCGCGCTGCTGGCCGTGTGCGCGGCGCGGGCCGGTGCGCGCCGGCTGCCGGCCGAGCTGCGGATCGATGCATTCGGGGAGATTGCGGCGTTTGGCCGCACCGGGCGGCTGCTGGCCCGTGGCCGCGTGACCGGCCATGCGCACTGGAGCAGCCTGCTGCTGGTGCTGTCGGTCGGGCAGGGTGCCCGGCGGGCCCGGCCGCTGCTGATTCCGGCCGATGCGCTCGACGCGGCATCGTTCAGCGCGCTGTCCGTGCTGGCGAGAACCGCGGGCGCGGCGGGGCGGGCATGACCGCGGCACGGTTACCGACCGTAACCAGCGGCCGGCGCCGGAACGCTACAATAGCGCTCCGCGTTGCATCCCTAGTTAACGGATTTGTCAGGTGAGTGAAAAAGAAATCGATCAGGCTCTGGTCGAGCGCGTACAGAAGGGCGACAAGGCGGCGTTCGAACTCCTGGTCTCCAAATACCACCGCAAGATCATTCGGCTGATCTCGCGCCTCGTGCGGGATCCCGCCGAGGTCGAGGATGTGGCCCAGGACGCGTTCATCAAGGCGTATCGTGCGCTGCCGCAATTTCGCGGCGAATCGGCGTTCTATACGTGGTTGTACCGGATTGCCGTCAATACGGCCAAGAACTACCTTGCGACGCAAGGCCGCCGGGCACCGACCTCGACCGAGGCCGATGCAGAGGAAGCGGAAACTTTCTCCGACGCAGACCAACTAAGGGATATCAACACGCCTGAGTCGATGTTGATGAGCAAGCAGATTGCCGAGACGGTCAACGCTGCAATGGCTCTGCTGCCCGAGGAACTGCGCCAGGCAATCACGCTGCGCGAGATCGAGGGCCTGAGCTACGAAGAGATCGCGGAAATGATGGGCTGTCCGATCGGGACGGTCCGGTCGCGGATCTTCCGCGCGCGCGAAGCAATCGCTGCCAAGTTGCGTCCGCTGCTCGATACGCCCGAAGGCAAGCGCTGGTAAGCGCGATGGGCGTAACGACGCGGGTCGGGGTCTAGTTACGGATAGAGTCGTGAAGTCACGACGGGGTGTGCAAGATGGGGAGCATCATGGGGTCGGTCAATACGCAATCGCAAGCGTGCTCGCGCGGCGAGCGCCTTTCCGCGCTGGTCGACGGCGAAATGTTCGATGGCCCGGACCACGGGCAGTTTCTGGCTGAGCTCGACCGCGCGGATCGCGCTGCGTGGGCCCATTACCACCTGATCGGCGATGCGCTGCGCTCGGACGAGCTCGCGCTGTCGCCCGCCGTGAGCGTCGCGTTCACCGCGCGCATGTCGGCTGCGCTCGACAGCGAGCCGCACCTGCTCGCGCCGGCGGCGGCGCCGGTCGCACGCAAGCTGCTGTCGCTGCGCCGGCGTGTCGTGCCCGCGTTCGCGGTCGCGGCCGCGGCAGCCACGCTGACGTGGATCGTCGTCCCGCAGATGCAGACGGCCGGTGCCCCGGGCGCCGGCCAGGTCGCATCGGCCGGTGCGCAGCAAGGCGGCAACCTGCAGCGCGTGACGGTTGCGCAGGCATCGGCCCAGCCGGGCCTGCAGGACGTCAACATCATTCGCGACGCGAGCCTCGACCAATATCTTGAAGCGCACCAGCAATTCGCGCAGCAGCCCGTCGTCACGGGTTCGATGCCGCTGATCCGCGCAGCCGTGACCACCACGCCAGGCCAATAAACCCGATGCGGACATTGCAGTTGAATCACGCCATCTCCGGGTGGAAGCGGCTGCCGGCCCTCCTGCTTTGCGCAGCCGCCCTGTTGTCCGTTCAATCCCTTCCTGCCAGCGCCCAGCAACCGGACGATCCCGTCGCGACCCGCAAGGGCGCCGCGGACTGGCTCGACCGCGTCCAGCAGGCGGCGCAGCAGCAGAGTTACGAAGGCACGTTCGTCTACCAGCGCGGCGGGTATGTCCAGTCGTCGCGCATCGCGCACGTCGCGTCCCGCGACGGCGAGTTCGAGCGGATCGAGACGCTCGACGGCAAGCCGCGCAAGCTGCTGCGGCATAACGACGAGCTGTACACGTTCGTGCCCGAGCGCAAGCTGTGCGTGGTCGAGCGCCGCCAGACGCGCGACTCGTTCCCCGCGCTGCTCGGCGCGAGCGGCGAGCACGTGATGTCGGTCTACGACGCGAAGTCGCTCGGCAAGGACCGCGTGGCCGGGATCGACGCGCAGGTCGTCGAGCTCGTGCCGAAGGATGCGTACCGTTTCACGTACAAGCTGTGGGCCGACGCGCGCACCGGGCTGCTGCTGCGTTCGCAGACGCTCGATGCGAACGATCACGTGCTCGAACAGATTGCGTTCTCCCAGTTGCAAACGGGGGGCGCGAACGGCGACAAGGCCGCGATCGCGGCTGGCATGCGCAACCTGAGCGGCTGGACGGTCGTGCGCCCGCCGGTCGCGACGGTCGACATGGAAGCGCAGGGCTGGCAGCTCGCACCGAGCGTTGCCGGCTTCCAGAAGATTCGTGAAGTGCGCCGGCCGATGGCCGCGCGCGATGCAGGCGACCCGCCGATCGCGGTCGATCAGGCCGTCTTCACCGACGGTCTCGCGACGATCTCGGTGTTCATCGAGCCGGCCGAAAAGAATACGCGCAAGGAAGGCGCGGGCAGCACCGGTGCGACGCACGTTCTCGTGAAGCGCCGCGGCGACTACTGGATCACCGTGCTCGGCGAAGTGCCGCCGGCCACGTTGCAGCAGTTCGCGTCTGCCATAGAATACAAGGCTTCCAAGTAACGCTACGGCTTCCGACATGATGAAACTCACGCTGCGCAAATGGCTCGCGGCGGCGGCGTTGTCTGCCTGCCTGCCGCTCGTGCCGCATACCGCATTCGCCGTGACGGCTCCCGCTGCCAGCCTGCCCGACTTCGCCGACCTGGTCGAAAAGGTCGGGCCGGCCGTCGTGAACATCCGGACCACCGCCAACGTGCCGACGAACAGCGGCCCGCGCGGGATGCTCCCGCCGGGCTTCGACAACGGCGACATGTCGGAATTCTTCCGGCGCTTCTTCGGCATTCCGCTGCCGCAGGCGCCCGGCAACGGCGGCGGCAACGGCAGCAACCCGAAGAGCGCGCCGGCGCCGGACAATCCGCCCGACACCGAGCAGAACCGTGGCGTGGGCTCGGGCTTCATCGTGTCGGCCGACGGTTACGTGATGACCAATGCGCACGTCGTCGACGATGCGGACACCATCTACGTGACGCTGACCGACAAGCGCGAATTCAAGGCGAAGCTGATCGGCGTGGACGACCGCACGGACGTCGCGGTCGTGAAGATCCAGGCGTCGAACCTGCCGGTCGTCGCGATCGGCGATTCGAACAAGGTGCGCGTCGGCGAGTGGGTCGTCGCGATCGGTTCGCCGTTCGGCCTCGACAACACGGTGACGGCCGGCATCGTCAGCTCGAAGAGCCGCAACACGGGCGACTATCTGCCGTTCATCCAGACCGACGTCGCCGTGAACCCCGGCAACTCGGGCGGCCCGCTGATCAACATGCAGGGCGAGGTGATCGGCATCAATTCGCAGATCTACAGCCGTACTGGCGGCTTCATGGGCATCTCGTTCGCGATTCCGATCGACGAGGCGATGCGCGTGGCCGACCAGCTGAAGGCGACCGGCAAGGTCACGCGCGGCCGGATCGCGGTGGCGATCGGCGAGGTGACGAAGGACGTGGCCGATTCGATCGGGCTGCCGAAGGCCGAAGGCGCGCTCGTCAGCAGCGTCGAGCCGGGCGGCCCGGCCGACAAGGCGGGCATCCAGCCGGGCGACATTATCCTGAAGTTCAACGGCCGTTCGGTCGACACGGCGTCGGACCTGCCGCGCATGGTCGGCGACACCAAGCCCGGCACGAAGGCGACGGTCAGCGTGTGGCGCAAGGGTCAGGCACGCGATCTGCCGATCACGATCGCGGAGACGCCGGCCGAGTCGACGGCGAAGGCCGAACAGCGCAAGAACGCGCCGCAGAAGCCGCGCCAGACCAATTCGCTCGGTCTGACGGTGAGCGACCTGACGGCCGACCAGATGAAGGCGCTGAAGCTGAAGAACGGCGTGCAGATCGACGGCGTCGACGGCCCGGCTGCCCGTGCGGGCCTGCAGCGCGGCGACATCGTGCTGCGCGTCGGCGACACCGACATCACGAACGCGAAGCAGTTCGCCGACGTGACGGCGCAGCTCGATCCGCAGAAGGCGGTCGCGGTGCTCGTGCGGCGTGGCGACAACACGCAGTTCGTGCCCGTGCGGCCGCGCCAGAAGTAACGCGCCGATGTTCACGCTCTACGGCCGCGGCTGGTGCCACCTGTGCGACGACATGCGCGACGCACTGGCGCCGGTGGCGGCCGAATTCGGCGTCGCGGTCGACTACGTCGACATCGACGCCGATGCGGCGCTGGTTGCCCGTTACGACGAGGACGTGCCCGTGTTGCTGCTGGACGGCGCGGAAGTGTGCCGCCACCGGTTCGACGGCACACGGGTGCGCGACGCGCTGGCGGCCCGGCGCTGAGTTCCGGCCGCGTCCGGCGGGTGCCCGCGGCGGGCCGCGCTGCGGGCGGGCGTCCGAAATACCGCCCGTCGAAAGCCTTTTCAGCTAAAATAAGCTGTTTTTTCACCGACTTACACAAGGCGTGCTCCGCAGTCGTCGAGCGCGCCTTTTTCGCTTGATCGGCACTGAATGGATCATATTCGCAATTTCTCGATCATCGCGCACATCGACCATGGCAAGTCGACGCTCGCGGATCGCATCATCCAGGTATGCGGCGGTCTCGCCGACCGTGAAATGGAAGCGCAGGTGCTCGACTCGATGGATATCGAGCGCGAGCGCGGCATCACGATCAAGGCGCAGACGGCGGCATTGTCCTATCGCGCGCGCGACGGCAAGGTCTACAACCTGAACCTG
This sequence comes from Burkholderia sp. Tr-20355, assembly GCF_017104685.1. NCBI lineage: Bacteria > Pseudomonadati > Pseudomonadota > Betaproteobacteria > Burkholderiales > Burkholderiaceae > Burkholderia > Burkholderia sp. Tr-20355. Next base: position 20,372 of record NZ_JAAGPK010000129.1, read on the forward strand.
ATCGACACGCCGGGGCACGTCGACTTCTCGTACGAAGTCAGCCGTTCGCTGTCCGCCTGCGAAGGCGCGCTGCTGGTCGTCGATGCCAGCCAGGGCGTCGAGGCGCAGACGGTCGCGAACTGCTACACGGCGATCGAGCTCGGCGTCGAGGTCGTGCCGGTGCTGAACAAGATCGACCTGCCGGCCGCGAACCCCGAGAACGCGATCGAGGAGATCGAGGACGTGATCGGCATCGACGCGACCGACGCGACGCGCTGCAGCGCGAAGACGGGGCTCGGCGTCGAAGACGTGCTCGAGTCGCTGATCGCGAAGGTGCCGCCGCCGAAGGGCGATCCGGCCGCGCCGCTGCAGGCGCTCATCATCGATTCGTGGTTCGACAACTACGTCGGCGTCGTGATGCTCGTGCGTATCGTCAACGGCACGCTGCGCCCGAAGGAAAAGATCAAGATGATGGCGACCGGCGCGCAGTATCCGGTCGAGCACGTCGGCGTGTTCACGCCGAAGTCGCGCAATCTCGACTCGCTGTCGGCAGGGCAGGTGGGCTTCATCATCGCCGGCATCAAGGAGCTGACGGCCGCGAAGGTCGGCGATACCGTCACGCACGCGGCCAAGGCCGCTGCCGAGCCGCTGCCGGGCTTCAAGGAAGTGAAGCCGCAGGTGTTCGCGGGGCTGTATCCGGTCGAGGCGAACCAGTACGACGCGCTGCGCGAGTCGCTCGAGAAGCTGAAGCTGAACGATGCGTCGCTGCAGTACGAGCCGGAAGTGTCGCAGGCACTCGGATTCGGTTTCCGCTGCGGCTTCCTCGGGCTGCTGCACATGGAAATCGTGCAGGAGCGGCTCGAGCGCGAGTTCGACATGGATCTCATCACGACCGCGCCGACGGTCGTCTACGAGGTCGTGCAGAGCGACGGCTCGACGATCATGGTCGAGAACCCGGCGAAGATGCCGGAGCCCGGCCGCATCGCCGAAGTCCGCGAGCCGATCGTCACCGTGAACCTGTACATGCCGCAGGACTACGTCGGCTCCGTGATCACGCTGTGCGAGCAGAAGCGCGGCTCGCAGATCAACATGCAGTATCACGGCCGCCAGGTGCAGCTCACGTACGAGATCCCGATGGCCGAGATCGTGCTCGACTTCTTCGATCGCCTGAAGTCGGTGTCGCGCGGCTATGCGTCGATGGACTACGAGTTCAAGGAATACCGTTCGTCGGACGTCGTGAAGGTCGACATGCTGATCAACGGCGACAAGGTCGATGCGCTGTCGATCATCGTGCACCGGTCGCAGTCGCAATACCGCGGCCGCGAGGTGGCCGCGAAGATGCGCGAGATCATCCCGCGCCAGATGTACGACGTGGCGATCCAGGCCGCGATCGGCGCGCACATCGTCGCCCGCGAGAACATCAAGGCGCTGCGCAAGAACGTGCTCGCGAAGTGCTATGGCGGCGACATCACGCGGAAGAAGAAACTGCTCGAGAAGCAGAAAGAAGGCAAGAAACGGATGAAGCAGGTGGGTTCGGTCGAGATCCCGCAGGAAGCGTTCCTTGCGATCTTGCGCGTCGAAGACAAATAACAGGACTGATCCTTTTATGAATTTTGCGCTGATTCTTTTTGTGCTCGTCATCGTGACGGGCGTAGCGTGGGTGCTGGACAAACTGGTGTTCCTGCCGCGGCGACGCAAGGCGGCCGACTCGGCGATCGAGGAGTTCGATCGCCAGCAGTCGCGCATCGACAAGCGCTTCGCGGATGAAAACGCGGTGCAAACGCGTTCGAAGCTACGCGACGAGAAGCTGCGCCAGCCGTGGTGGCTCGAGTACACCGCGAGCTTCTTTCCGGTGATCCTGGCGGTGTTCGTCGTGCGCTCGTTCGTCGTCGAGCCGTTCAAGATCCCGTCGGGCTCGATGGTGCCGACGCTGCTCGTCGGCGATTTCATCCTCGTCAACAAGTTCGAATACGGGCTGCGCCTGCCGGTCACGAACACGAAGATCACGCAGGGCAGCCCGCTGTCGCGCGGCGATGTCGTCGTGTTCCGTTATCCGAAGGACGAGTCGGTCGACTACATCAAGCGCGTGATCGGCCTGCCGGGCGACACGGTCGCCTACCAGGACAAGCAGCTGACGATCAACGGCCAGCCGGTGCCCGAAACGCCGCTGCCGGATTTCTTCGACGACGAGCGCCAGAATTACGCGAAGCAGTTCGAGGAAACGATCGGCAACAAGAAGAACGCGATCCTCAACAACCCGGCCGTGCCGCCGTTCGTGATGGGCGCCTACGACTATCCGTATCGCGACAACTGCACGTACAACAGCCGCGGCGTGATCTGCAAGGTGCCGCCCGGTCACTACTTCATGATGGGCGACAACCGCGACAACAGTGCAGACAGCCGCTACTGGGGTTTCGTGCCGGACCAGAACATCGTCGGCCGCGCGTTCTTCATCTGGATGAACTTCAGCGACCTGAAGCGCATCGGCTCCTTCAACTGATCGCAGTCGACTCGCACGCAATACGCGACGCACGGGCCGCGTCGCGTATTGCCGAACTACTTTAAGAACCGGCGGTAACACCGCCTCGTCACGCCTTTTCGTCTCCGGCCGTGCCGTTTCGGCCCGACCGGCGCCCGCGTTATACTCCTGCACATGCCCCTATCCCAGTTGGAAAGCCGGCTGCGCTACGAATTTCGCAATGCGGAATTGTTGCGCCAGGCTTTGACCCATCGCAGTCACAGTGCCACGCACAACGAACGGCTCGAGTTTCTCGGCGACTCCGTTCTGAATTGCGCGGTAGCCGCCCTTTTGTTCCAGCGTTTCAGCAAGCTGGACGAAGGCGACCTGTCGCGCGTACGCGCCAACCTCGTCAAGCAGCAGTCGCTGTACGAAATTGCTCAGGCCCTGAATATCTCGGACGGCCTGCGGCTGGGCGAGGGCGAACTGCGCAGCGGCGGGTTCCGTCGCCCGTCGATCCTCGCGGACGCGTTCGAAGCCATCATCGGGGCCGTGTTCCTCGATGGCGGCTTCGAAGCCGCCCAAGGGGTCATCAAGCGCCTCTACATCCCGATTCTCGACCACATCGATCCGCGCACGCTCGGCAAGGACGCGAAGACGCTGCTGCAGGAGTACCTGCAGGGGCACAAGATCGCACTGCCGACCTATACGGTCGTCGCGACGCATGGTGCGGCGCACAATCAGCAGTTCGAGGTCGAATGCACGGTGCCGAAGCTGGACGTGAAGGTATCGGGCTCCGGCGCGAGCCGGCGCGCGGCCGAGCAGGCCGCCGCGAAGAAGGCGCTCGACGAAGTGATGGCGGCCGCGCCGATGCTGGCCACGAAGCCGAAGCGCTCGAAAAACGCGCGCGGCTCGAAGCATGTGGAACCCGAAATCGTGCCGGGCGTGAAGGGCGTGCAGGAAGCGCTCGACCTGCGCTCGCCGGAGCGGAAGGAGCGGGCGGCTGCCCGTGAGGCCAGGGCGGCCGCCGGTGCGGTGCCCGCGGCGGCGGCGACCGGCGCCGAGCCGGCCGTCGCGCCGATGGCCGCGATTCGCGCGGCGCATGTCGACACGGCTGCCGACACGGGGCAGCGGGCGGCGAACCCGGCGGCCGACACGGTGGCCGCTCAACCCGGCGCCCGCCCCGACAAGGCGGTGTGCAACGCCGCGGACGCCGCCCCTCC
>NZ_JAAGPK010000130.1:0-23295 GCF_017104685.1 Burkholderia sp. Tr-20355
CGCGAGCGCCTTGCCGAAGCCGCCGCGCTGGCCGGCCGCGCGGCGCTGGCGCGCGCCGGCCGTCGAATACGCGTCGAGCTTGCGCACGACGGTCTCGAAGTCCTCGTATGAATAGTGCATCAGCTTGCCGGCCAGGCGCTGCGCGGCGCCGTCGAACACGAGGCGCTCGTGCACGAGGTCGTCCGAGAACCGCGCGGTGCCGCGCCGGAACAGGCGCGGCACCCAGTCCGGATACCAGCCGCTGTGATGGATCCACTGGCCGCAGAAGCTCGACAGCCGGTCGACCGCATAGACCTGGGCGGCCGGCGCGCGGATCGCGTCGCGAATCGACCGGGCGAGTTCCGGCGTGACGACTTCGTCGGTATCGAGCGACAGGATCCAGTCGGTGCCGAGCGCGTCGAGCGCGCGGTTCTTCTGCGGGCCGAAGCCCGGCCAGTCGCGCTCGACGATCACGCGCGCGCCGTGCGCCTGCGCGATCGCGACGGTATCGTCGGTGCTGCCGCCGTCGATGACGACGACGTCGTCGGCGAACGACAGCGCGCCGAGGCACTGCGCGAGCCGTGCGGACGCGTTGAGGGCGATGAGGGCGACGCCGAGGGAGGGTTCAGCCATGAAATCGTCGGAAAGGCGGTGAAATCGGTGAGCGGCAGTATACCCGCGGCCCGGCCGCCGGCCGCATCGTCCCTGCCCGTGCCGGCGGGGGCGGTGCGGCTATAATGTTGGGCCCTTTTAGGCACCCGCCCGACAGGGGCGAACGCCCGGGCGGCCACGCGCCGGGCGCCGCATCGCGGCTCAAGAAGGATTGCCTTGGAAACCCAGAACACACTTCGCAAACCGATGGACGGCACCGGCACTTCGCCGGTCACGGTCCTCAAGCGCCTGTGGCCGTACATCCGGCCGCTGATCGGCATCGTGGTGCTCGCCGTGATGACGATGGGCGTCGTCGCGGCCACCGAGGCCGGTATCCCGGCGCTGCTCAAGCCGCTGCTCGACCACGGTTTCGGCGCGCACGGCAGCGACAACGCGAAATGGTACGTGCCGATCGCGGTGATCGGCCTCGCGCTCGTGCGCGGCGTATCGCAGTACACGTCGAATTACCTGCTCAACTACGTATCGAACCGCATCCTGCTGCAACTGCGGCTCGAGATGTTCCAGCGGATGCTCCACACCGGCGCGTCGTTCTTCCAGCGCGAAACCGCCAGCACGGTGATCAACGCGATCGTGTTCGAGGTCAACCAGATCCTGTCGGTGCTGACCGGCGTGATGGTCACGCTCGTGCGCGATTCGCTGACCGTGATCTTCCTGCTCGGCTATCTGTTCTACCTGAACTGGCGGCTCACGCTGATCGTCGCGGTGATCCTGCCCGGCATCGGCTGGCTCGTCAGCAAGATCAACCGCCGCCTGCGCCGCCTGAACCGCGAGCACCAGACGCTCACCAACGAGTTGTCGTACATCGTCGAGGAGACGGTCGGCGGCTACAAGGTCGTCAAGGTGCACAACGGCGAAGCGTACGAGATGGACCGCTTCACGACGATGAGCAAGCGCCTGCGCGGCTACGCGATGCGCATGACGATCTCGGGCGGCCTCGCGCAGCCGCTCACGCAGTTCCTCGCGTCGATCGCGCTCGCGGTCGTGATCACGATCGCGGTCGTGCAGTCGTCGAACGACCAGACGACGGTCGGCGGTTTCGTCGCGTTCGTCACGTCGATGCTGCTGGTGATCTCGCCGCTCAAGCACCTGATCGACGTCAACCAGCCGCTGCAGCGCGGGATGACGGCCGCCGAGCTGATCTTCGGGCTGATCGACGAGCCGGCCGAACCGCAGGGCGGCGGCCGGCCGCTGACGCACGCGCGCGGCGAGATCGAATTCCGCAACGTGTCGTTCGACTACGGCGCGGCCGAGCGGCCGACGCTCGACCGCATCTCGTTCAAGGTCGCGCCGGGCGAGATGATCGCGCTGGCCGGCCCGTCCGGCAGCGGCAAGACGACGCTCGTGAACCTGCTGCCGCGCTTCTTCGACCCGACCGACGGTGCGATCCTGGTCGACGGCGTGCCGGTTTCCGACTACGACCTCCATGCGCTGCGCGGCCAGATGGCGATGGTCAGCCAGGACGTCGTGCTGTTCAACGACACGATCGCCGCGAACGTCGCGTACGGGCAGACGCCCGATCGCGCGCGCGTGCAGGCCGCACTCGAGGCCGCCAACCTCGCCGATGCGGTCGCCGCGATGCCCGAGGGCCTCGACACGCTCGTCGGCGGCAACGGGATGCGGCTGTCCGGCGGCCAGCGCCAGCGGCTCGCGATCGCGCGCGCGATCTACAAGGACGCGCCGATCCTGATCCTCGACGAAGCGACGTCGGCGCTCGACTCGGAATCGGAGCGCCACGTGCAGGCCGCGCTCGAACGGCTGATGGAAGGCCGCACGACGCTCGTGATCGCGCACCGGCTGTCGACGATCGAGCGTGCGGATCGCATCCTCGTGCTCGAGGCCGGCAAGATCGTCGAGGAGGGCAGCCATGACGAACTGCTGCGCCACGGCGGCCTCTACGCGCACCTGCACCGGATCCAGTACCAGCAGCAGGCCGCGTAACGCGCGGTCATGCGGCCGCGCGGTGCCGTGTGCTAGTCTTCATCGGGCAGTTCGAGTGGTTTCGTTCGACGTGACGACACGGAGGGAGAGCGCGATGAGGAAGATGCACGGGATGATGCTGGCCGCGATGATCGCGGCGGGTTGCGCCGCGCCGGCCGCGATGGCGCAGGACCACGGCAACCACGACGACCGGGGCGGCCACGGCATGCAGCATGGCCACGGCCCGAAACACATGCCGCCCGGCCAGATGCGCCATGAGGACGACGTGCCGCCGCGCTGGGCCGACCAGCCGCGCCGCGAGTGGCACAAGGGCGACCGGCTTCCCCCCGAATTCCGCGATCGCCAGTACGTGATCGACGACTGGCGCGGCTATCGCCTGAGCCCGCCGCCGCGCGGCTATCAATGGGTTGGCGTCGGCGGGGATCACCTGCTGGTGCAGATCGGTTCCGGCATCGTGCTGCGGATCGGCGACTGACCTTGCCGAGCGCCCGGCACGTATCGCGATGCCGCGATGCGCGCCGGGCAGCCGCGTCACTTCGCTTGCGCGCGGCGGAACCAGCGCCGCTCGATTCTCGACATCACCCAGCACACGCCCAGCGCACAGACGGTGCCGAGCGTCACTTCGCCGAGCCGCACCAGCGGGATGTCCCACAGCGGGCCGTTGCCCGGGAACAGCATCACGATCGTCGCGGTCACGCCGCCGAGCCGTGCCGCGCTGCCGACGTTCAGGCACCAGCAGCAGACGATCACGACCGCGACCGTGATCGCATACGTGACGAGGCGATCGCCGCCGACCGCCGCACCGGCGAAGCCCAGCATGCCGCCGACCATTGCGCCGATGAACTGGTCGCGCGACAGCGACATCGTGTCCGAGTAGTTGTGCTGCGTGACGGCGATCGCGGTGATCGCCGCCCATACGGCCTGCTCGGTATGCATCGCGCGGCCGATCGCATACGCGAGGCACGCGCCGCAGACGGCCTGGAGCGCCATCAGCCCGCCTTGCGCGAGCCGTTCGCTGAATGACAGCCCCTTGAACAGATCGAAGATCGACTGCTGGATCTGCTGGCGGGCTTCGTTGAGTGTCCTGATCGTATCCATCGTGAGTCGGCCAAGAAGCGGGTAACGGCGGCGCGCCGCGTTCAGTGCGCCTGTTCGGGCGAGGCGGCAGCCGGCTCGTCGGCCGCCGCCTCGCCGTTTGCGACACGCGTTTCGGGCATCACGAGCCAGACCAGCAGCACCGCGAGCGCGCCGGCGCCCGCGAGCCCGAAGAAGCTGACCGCGTTGCCGAAGTGATCGGCGACGTAGCCGGCCGCGGCCGTGCTGAGGGTCGCGCCGATTCCGGCCGCGAGCCCGAACAGCCCGATGCACAGGTTGTAGCGGCCCTTGCCGCCCGCGACGTCGGCCGCGATCAGCGGCAGCATCACGCCGAACACGGCGGCGCTGATGCCGTCGAGCATCTGCACCGGCACGAGCAGGTACGGGCTGCTCACGCCGGCGAACAGCAGCGCGCGCACGGGCAGCGCGGAGAAGCCGAGCAGCAGGATCGGCCGGCGCCCCCAGCGTTGCGCGGAGCGGCCGACCCACGGCGACAGCATCGCGACGATCGCCTGCGGCACGATGATGCACGCGGCGATCACGAGCTGCACGTTTTCGCCCATCCCGGCCGTGACTTCGCCGGCCGCGAGGTTCAGCATCGCCGCGTTCGACAGGTGGAACAGCACGACGCACGCAGCGAAGATCAGCATCCGGCGGTCGCGCAGCAGTTCGAGCAGCGTTTCGCGTTCGCCGGCTTCGTCGTGGTGATCGTCGGGCTTCGACGATTGCGGGATCACTTCGTGGGTCGGCTGGATCATCGCGAGCGCGAACAGCGCGGGCAGCGCCAGCACGGCGGTCAGCCAGAACACCGCGCGCGCGGAGAAGTATTCGCCGGTGAGCCCCATCAGGCCTGCCGCGACCGCACTGCCGATCGATGCCCAGCGCGCGTTGCGGCCGAGCCGGTCGCCGAGGTCGGCGCGGCCGACGAGCGAGAACGAGATCGCGGCCATCGCCGGCACGAGCATGCAGCTCGCGAAACCGTGGAATACCTCGGCGGCGATCACCGGCACGATCGTCGGGCTCGACGCGAGCAGCACCGCCGACAGGATGATGGCCGCGATCGCCCAGGCGGCCGCGCCTTTCTTGTTCTTCAGCGCATCGACGGCCGCGCCGCCCGGCACCTGGCTGACCATCGCGCTGATCGTGCCGATCGACAGCACCATGCCGATTTCGCCCTGCGTCCACTTGTGCGATGCGAGGTAGGACGCGATGAACGGGCCGAAGCCGGTTTGAACGTTTGCAACGAAGAAGTTGAGCCAGTCGAGGGACCGCAGACTGCGTACGCTGACGGAATGCTTGATCGTCATCGGGCAGCACTCGCAGAGGAAGCCGGGGCTGGCGCGACGGGCGGGTAGACCGCGACGACCGGCTTGTCGGCCGCGTAGGGCGGCGACGCCTTGATCTGCGCGTCGTTCAGGTCGAGCTGCGGGTGCAGCGCCTTGTCGCGCGTGACGAAGCGCAGCGCGCCCCAGCTCGCGGCGATCGAGCGGCGGTCGGTATTGACGAGGCCGCCGAGGTCGAGCACGACCGCCTGCGGCTGCGCGGCGCGGTCGATCAGCACGTCGACGATGCGGCCGATCTTCGTGCCGTTCGGGCGCTCGACGTCGCTGTCGAGCATCGGCAGCCGCGTCGCGGGCGACGCCGCGGCCGAACCCGACAGCGGCACGGCCTTCGGCCGCGCGGCCGGCGGCAGGTCGCCCGACGGCACGTCGAGCACGATCGGCTCCTGTTTGCCGCCCGGCGTGAAGCGGAACACGTTCCACGGGAAGACGACCTTGCGGTCGCCGACGCCCATGAAGCCCTGCAGGTTGACGATCATCTCGCGCGGCTTGCCGCTTCCGTCCACCACCATGTCGACCGCGCGACCGACCACCTTGCCGTTGCGGCGCGCGACTTCGCTGTCGAGCAGCGCGTGGATCTGGGTGCGGTCGAGCGGGCGCGTCGCGACGATCGGCGGGGGCGGCGGCGGTGGCGGTGTCGGCGATTCGGGCCGCTGCACGGGCTTCGGCCGCGTCACTTCGCGGTGCGGCTTCTTCGGTGCTTCCGGCGCCTCGGGTTGCGTCGGCGCCGGCACGGGCGGCATCGTCAGCGGCTCGCCGGCGGTTTCCTCGATGGGCTCGACGAGCGCCTCGCTGATCGGCGCGGGCGGGTTCTGGACCGGCAGCAGCCCGCAGCCGGACAGCAGCGCGACGGCGGCGAGAATCAGGAAGACCGTCGAGGACGGCAACGACTTGCGGGATGCGGGAAACGGAAGTCCGCCGCTCATTGACACTCACTCCATGGGTCGGGGGCGGCCCGAGGGCACGCGGCTGGCGATGGATGGCGGGTGCGGGCGGCGCACCACGCGAGGTGAGAGTTTAACGTGTCTTGCTTTCAGGACCGATTTCGACGGCTTGTCGCAGGCTGACCGTCGGGAAAAGGAAGGGATCGGTGGCGGGCGAGGCGCGGCGTGGGGCCGGGCCGCGGCGCCCGGTCATCGGCGACGATGCGGGCGCCGCGCATGGCCCGATGCGCGGCGCAGGAAACCGGAAGGTCAGGCGTCCGGATACCACGCGTCGGTGAAATCGCTGACCTTGACGTCCGTCAGTTCCGGACGGGCGGCCAGCCAGCCGCGCACGAGCTCGCGATCGGCGTCGGTCGTCGTGCCGCGCGGCGCGCCGGAGATCACGTAGGCGCCGATGCCTTCGTCCGCGGATGCGACGGTCATCAGCCCGTTCGCCTCGACGAAGTCGATGAACGCGTCGATCAGTTCGCCGCGCGCGAGATCGGTCATGTCGTTGCGGTAGTGCGCGGTGGCGTTGAACGCGAGTTCCTGGAACTCGCCGATGTGGAGTTTCTTGCGCTGGCGGCGGTTGTGGCCTTGGCTCATGGTGGGTGATGAATGCGAAAAGGGGTGAATGAAAGGGCGGCGGCGGGCGCCGGCGCGACAGGCGCGAGCGGCCCGGGCACCGCATCCGGACGCCGCGCGGCGATGCCGGCGGCGCAGGGGCGGAGCGCTACATCAGCACGATATCGTACTGCTCCTGACTCAAATTCGACTCGACCTGCAGCGATACCGGCTTGCCGATGAAGTCGATCAGCATCGCGAGATGCTGCGACTCTTCGTCGAGGAACAGGTCGATCACCTGCTGCGCGGCGATCACGCGGAATTCACGCGGATTGAACTGCCGCGACTCGCGCAGGATCTCGCGCAGGATGTCGTAGCACACGGTGCGCGACGTCTTGACCTGGCCCTTGCCCTGGCAGGTCGGGCACGGCTCGCACAGCACGTGCGCGAGCGATTCGCGCGTGCGCTTGCGTGTCATCTCGACGAGCCCGAGCTGCGAGAAGCCGTTGACCGTCACGCGCGTGCGGTCGCGCGACAGCGCCTTCTTCAACTCCGACAGCACCGCGTCGCGATGCTCGGCGTTCTCCATGTCGATGAAGTCGATGATGATGATCCCGCCGAGATTGCGCAGCCGCAGCTGGCGCGCGATCGTATGCGCGGCCTCGAGATTGGTCTTGAAGATCGTGTCGTCGAAGTTGCGCGCGCCGACGTAGCCGCCCGTGTTCACGTCGATCGTCGTCATCGCCTCGGTCTGGTCGATCATCAGGTAGCCGCCCGACTTCAGGTCGACGCGGCGCGACAGCGCACGCTGGATCTCCGTCTCGATGTTGTACAGGTCGAACAGCGGCCGCTCGCCGGTGTAGTGGTGCAGCTTCGGGCTCACGGCCGGCGTGAACTCGCCCGCGAATTCCGCGAGGCGCTGGTACGTCTCGCGCGAATCGACCTGGATGCGCGTCGTGTCGTCGTTCGCGAAATCGCGCAGCACGCGCTGCGCGAGATCGAGATCCTGGTACAGCAGGCTCGTCGCCGGCAAGCGCTGCGCCTGCGCGACGATCGTCGCCCACGTCTTGCGCAGGTACGTGACGTCGCCGGCCAGTTCGTCGGAGGTCGCATCCTCGGCGATCGTGCGCACGATGTAGCCGCCTTTCTCGTCCGGCGGGATCACGGCCGTCAGGCGCGCACGCACGGCCTCGCGCTCGGCTTCGCTCTCGATCTTCTGCGAGATGCCGATATGCGGCTCCTGCGGCAGGTAGACGAGCGTGCGGCCCGCGATACTGACCTGCGTCGACAGCCGCGCGCCCTTCGTGCCGATCGGATCCTTGATCACCTGGACCATCAGCGTCTGGCCTTCGAACACGATCTTCTCGATCGGCTGGTGCGGCGTGCCCGACTGCGGTTCGCCGGCGAGGCGCGGATGCCAGATATCGGCGACGTGCAGGAATGCCGCGCGCTCGAGGCCGATGTCGATGAACGCCGACTGCATGCCCGGCAGCACGCGCACAACCTTGCCGAGATAGATGTTGCCGACCCGCCCGCGCGACAGCGTGCGCTCGACGTGAAGCTCCTGCACCGCGCCTTGCTGCACGAGTGCGACCCGCGTTTCCTGCGGCGTGAGGTTGATCAGGATTTCTTCGTTCATGGTGGGCTTCAGAAGGCGATACGCGCGGAGCGCAACAGCGCCGCGGTCTCAAAAAGGGGCAGACCCATGATACCCGAATGGGAACCGTCGATCCGCTCGATGAATTCGGCGGCGCGTCCCTGGATCGCATACGCGCCGGCCTTGCCGAACGGCTCGCCGGTTTCGACGTAGCGCGCATAGGCGTCGCGCGACGCGGCCGCGAAGCGTACCGACGAGCGCGACAGCGCGGGCGGCAGCAGTTCGCCGCCGGCATCGATCACGGCGACGGCGGTCAGCACCGCGTGTTCGCGGCCCGCGAGGCGCATGAGCATCGCGAGCGCGTCGTCCGCGTCGGCCGGCTTGCCGAGGATCGCGCCGTCGATCGTCACGGTCGTGTCGGCGACCAGCACCGGCGCGGCCGGCTTGCCGCTCGCGACGAGGCGCGCACGTGCGGCCTCGGCCTTCGCGATGGTCACGCGCCGCACGTAGGCGTCGGCGGCTTCGCCGGGCAGCTCGGCCTCGAGCGCTTCGGCATCTTCGTCGGGGCGCGGCAGCAGCAGTTCGAAGCGAACGCCGATCTGCTGCAGCAGCTCCTGGCGGCGCGGGCTTTGGGAAGCGAGGTAAAGGATCGGGAAAAGCGCGGGGGACGTGCTGGACGGCATGGTGTCGTTATCTCGGTGTGCGCGCGCGGCGCGCGTCTCGAGGACGACACGTCATGCGCGGTGGTAGGGGTGATTCTGCGTGATGCTCCACGCCCGGTAAAGCTGTTCGGCGAGCAGCACGCGCACCATCCCGTGCGGCAGCGTCATGCTCGAGATGCGCAGCAGCACGTCGGCGCGCGCTTTCAGTTCCGGATCGAGCCCGTCGGCGCCGCCGATCACGAACGCGACGTCGCGGCCGTCCTGCTGCCAGCCGGGCAGCGCCTGCGCGAGCTGCATCGTGGTCCAGTCGCGGCCGCGCTCGTCGAGCGCGACGAGGCGCGCGCCCTTCGGCAGCGCGGCTTCGATCTTCTGCCGCTCGGCCGCCATCACGCTTTCGGCGCTGCGGCCGCCCGAACGCAGTTCGGGCTTGATTTCGCGCAACTCGATGCGCAGCTCGGGCGGCATCCGCTTCGTGTATTCGTCGAAGCCGGATGCGATCCAGCCCGGCATCTTGTGGCCGACCGCGAGGATGAAAAGCTTCATCGGAACACGCGTGACGGCTTAACGGCGGCGGGCGGCCGTCTTGCGCGCCGGGCGTGCGGGCGCGGCTTCCTCGTCGTCCTCGTCGCCTTCGCTGGCCGTGGCAAAGCCGTTCGGGCCCTTGTCGCCGCCGAGCTTCATCCGCACGGGCTTGTCGCCCCAGATTTCCTCGAGGTTGTAGTACTGGCGCAGGGCCGGCTGCAGGATGTGCACGACCGCGTCGCCGCAATCGACCAGCACCCATTCGCCGGTGTCTTCGCCTTCGGAGCTGACGATGTCGCCGCCGGCTTCCTTGACCTTGTCGCGCACGCTCGAGGCGAGTGCCTTGGTCTGGCGGTTGGACGTGCCCGATGCGACGACCACGCGGTCGAACAGTTCGGTCAGGTGGCTGGTGTTGAACACCTTGATGTCTTGCGCCTTGACGTCTTCGAGGGCGTCGACGATCACGCGCTGCAGTTTGCGAATATCCATGGATTCAGGAATGGTAGAGGCGATGTTGAAGAATATAGGCCCATACGGCGGCCGGCACATGCTCGGCCGACGCATCGGGCATTTGCGCATGGCGCGCGATGCATTCGCGCAGGTGCGCGCGGATGTCGGTCGCGGCGATGTCGAACGAAAGGGTCGTATCGATCAGCAGGTGGCCGGCCGGCGTGGCCTTCAGCACGTCGGCGCCGGCCTGCCGCGCGGCGATTTCCCGCGCGACGTCCGGCGGCGCGGTGCCCAGGTCGAAACCCGGGCGCGTCGACACGCAGATGTGCGCGAAGTCGAACAGCTTGCGCCAGTCGCGCCACGTGTCGAGCCGCACGAGCTGGTCGGCGCCGATCAGCAGCGACAGCGAGGCATCCGCACCGATGCGCTCACGCCAGCGCGCGAGCGTCTCGACCGTGTAGGTCGGGCCGGCGTGCTCGATCTCGTCGGTGGCGACGGTCACGGTCACGCCCGGCAGGGACAGCGAGCCGGCGGCCGCGCGCGTCATCGCGAGCCGGTGCTCGGCGGCCGACACGTCGCGCTTCTGGTACGGCTGCCCGGCGGGCAGCAGCACGAGTTCGGTCAGGCCGAGCAACTCGGCGAACCGGCGCGCGAGCGCGAGATGGCCGTCGTGGATCGGGTCGAAAGTACCGCCCAGCAAGCCGATACGACGCGGCAGCGGGGCGGGGCGGGCGGTGGTGTCCAGAAACGCGTCCTTTCCTTGGGGCAGCGGGGCGCGCGGGCTCACACCCAGTCGCGCGGCACGATGAAGTCGCTGTACAGGCGCGCTTCGGGCGTTCCCGGCTCGGGCTGCCAGTTGTAGCGCCAGTTCGCGACCGGCGGCATCGACATCAGGATCGACTCGGTCCGGCCGCCGCTTTGCAGGCCGAACAGCGTGCCGCGGTCGAACACGAGGTTGAATTCGACGTAACGGCCGCGGCGATACGCCTGGAAGTCGCGCTCGCGCTCGCCGTACGGCAGCCCGGCGCGGCGCTCGACGATCGGCAGGTAGGCCTGCAGGAACGCATCGCCGACGCTTTGCATCAGGTCAAACGAGCGTTCGAAACCGGGCTCGGAGAAATCGTCGAAGAAGATCCCGCCGATGCCGCGCATTTCGTTGCGGTGCTTCAGGAAGAAATACTCGTCGCACCATTTCTTGAAGCGCGGGTAGAGTTCGGCGCCGAACGGGTCGAGCGCATCCTTGCAGGTCTGGTGGAAATGCCGCGCGTCGTCCTCGAAACCGTAAACGGGTGTCAGATCCATGCCGCCGCCGAACCAGAACACGGGCGCCTCGCCCGGTTTCGTCGCGATCAGCATCCGCACGTTCATGTGGACGGTCGGGCAGTACGGATTGCGCGGGTGCAGTACCAGCGACACGCCGAGCGCCTCGAAGCCGCGGCCCGCGAGCTGCGGGCGCGCCGCGCTCGCCGACGGCGGCAGCGCGTCGCCCGCGACGTCGGAAAAGCCGATCCCCGCGCGTTCGAACACGCGGCCGCCTTCGAGAATCCGCGTGCAGCCGCCGCCGCGCAGGCGTTCGGCCGGCCCGCGCTGCCACGTGTCGGTCGCGAGCGGCGTGCCGTCGAGCGCACCGAGCGCGTCGGCGATGCGTGTTTGCAGGCCCTGGAGGTACGTGCGCACGCGCGCCACGTCGTAGGTCGAATCGGTCATGTCTGGACTGGGCGCCCCCGCCCGAAGCGGGGGCCGTAAAAAAAGGCCTCTGCCGGGCATTCTATCGAACCCCGGCAGAGGAGCCGCCGCCGCGCGGGGGCGGGGCGGCGATTGCGACGTCACGCGCTCTTGCGGTTGAGCGCGCGGAAGCCGATGTCGCGGCGGTACTGCATGCCTTCGAAATTGATCTGGTTGATCGTGTCGTACGCATGCTGCTGCGCTTCGCGCACGGAATCGGCAAGGCCGACCACGCACAGCACGCGGCCGCCGGACGTCACGAGCTTGTCGCCGTCGCCGAGCGTCGTGCCCGCATGGAACGTCACGGCCTGCTCGGTTTCGGCCGGGATCCCGTTGATGCGGTCGCCCTTGCGCGGCGCGTCCGGATAACCGTGCGCGGCCAGCACGACGCCGAGCGCGGTGCGACGGTCCCAGTCGAGCTCGACCGTGTCGAGCGTGCCCGCGATCGCCTGCTCGACGACCTTCGAGAAATCGCTCTTCAGGCGCGCCATGATCGGCTGCGTTTCCGGGTCGCCCATCCGGCAGTTGAACTCGAGCGTGCGCGGATTGCCGTCCTTGTCGATCATCAGGCCCGCGTACAGGAAGCCCGTGAAGCGGATGCCGTCCTTCTCCATCCCGCGCACGGTCGGCATGATGATCTCGCGCATCACGCGTGCGTGCATCTGCGGCGTGACGATCGGCGCGGGCGAATACGCGCCCATGCCGCCGGTGTTCGGGCCGCGGTCTTCGTCGAGCAGGCGCTTGTGGTCCTGGCTCGAAGCCAGCGCCAGCGCGTGCTTGCCGTCGACCATCACGATGAAGCTCGCTTCCTCGCCGTCGAGGAATTCCTCGATCACGACGCGCGCGCCGGCATCGCCGAGCTTGTTGCCCGACAGCATCATGTCGACGGCTGCGTGCGCTTCTTCCAGCGTCATCGCGACCACGACGCCCTTGCCGGCCGCGAGGCCGTCGGCCTTCACGACGATCGGCGCGCCCTTCGCGTCGATGTACGCGTGGGCGGCGGCCGCGTCGGCGAAGGTTTCGTAGTCGGCCGTCGGGATGCCGTGGCGCTTCATGAACGCCTTCGCGAAATCCTTCGAGCTTTCGAGCTGCGCGGCTTCGCGGGTCGGGCCGAAGACCTTCAGGCCGCGTGCGCGGAACAGGTTGACGATGCCGGCCGCGAGCGGTGCTTCCGGCCCGACGAGCGTGAACGCGACGCCTTCGCTTTCCGCGAAATCGGCGAGTGCGTCGAGCGACGTGATATCGACGTTCTTCAGACGCTCGTCCTGCGCCGTGCCGCCATTGCCGGGCGCGACGTAGACCATCTGGACGCGCGGCGACTGCGCGAGCTTCCACGCCAGCGCATGTTCGCGGCCGCCGGAACCGACGACGAGTAGTTTCATGGGATTCCCCGCAGACTAGAAAACAGGGCGGCCGGCACGCTCAGGCGCGCCGGCCGCGGAATCGGTCGGGCCGCCGCCCGCGACAGGCGAGCGGCGGCCGGCATCTCATTCCTCGACGATGACGGCGTTCGTGTACACGTCCTGCACGTCGTCGAGGTTCTCGAGCGCGTCCAGGAGCTTCTGCATCTTCGCCGCGTCGTCGCCGGTGAATTCGACTTCGTTCTGCGGCTTCATCGTCACTTCGGCGAGTTCGGCCTTGAAGCCGCCGGCTTCGAGCGCGTCCTTCACCTTCGAGAATTCCTGCCAGTCGCACAGCACTTCGATCGAGCCGTCGTCGTTCGTGTTCACGTCGTTCGCGCCGGCTTCGAGCGCGGCTTCCATCAGCGCGTCTTCCGACGTGCCGGGCGCGAACAGGAACTGGCCGACGTGATCGAACATGAACGCGACCGAGCCGTCGGTGCCCATGTTGCCGCCGAACTTCGAGAACGCGTGGCGAACTTCCGCGACCGTCCGCGTGCGGTTGTCGGTCAGCGTGTCGACGATGATCGCCGCGCCGCTGATGCCGTAGCCTTCGTAACGGATCTCTTCGTAGTTCGCGCCGTCCGCGCCGCCGACGCCGCGATCGATCGCGCGCTTGACGTTGTCCTTCGGCATGTTCGCGTCGGCCGCCTTGTCGACCGCGAGGCGCAGGCGCGGGTTCGAGTTGACGTCGCCGCCGCCGAGGCGCGCCGCGACCTGGATTTCCTTGATCAGGCGGGTCCAGATCTTGCCGCGCTTCGCGTCGGCCGCTGCCTTCTTATGCTTGATGTTGGCCCATTTCGAATGACCAGCCATACCTTTCTCCGTGCCCGGGCGCGCGGCGCGGGCGATTGTTTCAGTGTGTCGTTGAGTCGGCGGCCGTGTCGGCGGGCATGAAGCCGCGGGGCCGCGCGTATCGAGTGGATCGTGATTTTATCACGCGGCGACCGCCGGTTCGGGGCCGCCGCGCCTGGCCGAACGGCCGGGCAGGCCGTCGCGGACCGGACCGCGCGCCGCGCGGCCGTGCGGGCACTCAGTTCTTGGTGCCGAACAGGCGGTCGCCCGCGTCGCCGAGGCCCGGCACGATGTACGCGTGCTCGTTCAGGTGCGAATCGAGCGACGCGACGAACAGCTTCACGTCCGGGTGCGCGTCCTGGAACACCTGGACGCCCTCGGGCGCGGCGACCAGCGCGACGAACATGATGTTCGCGGCCGGCACGTTGCGGCGCTTGAGCACGTCGACCGCATGCACGGCCGAATAGCCGGTCGCGACCATCGGGTCGCACAGGATGAAGATGCGGTCTTCGAGGTCCGGCAGGCGCACCAGGTATTCGACCGGGCGGTGGTCCTCGGCGCGATACACGCCGATGTGGCCGACGCGTGCGGACGGCACCAGGTCGAGCAGGCCGTCCGACATCCCGATGCCCGCGCGCAGCACGGGCACGATCGCGAGTTTCTTGCCCGCGATCACGGGCGCGTCGACTGCCACCAGCGGGGTTTCGACCCGTTTGGTCGTGATCGGCAGGTTGCGGGTGATCTCGTAGCCCATCAGCAGCGTGATCTCGCGCAGCAGTTCGCGGAACGTGCGCGTGGACGTGTCCTTGTCGCGCATGTGCGTGAGCTTGTGCTGGATCAGCGGGTGATCGGTGATGAAGAGGTTCGGGAAACGGCTGTCCTGTTTCATGACGGAGGCGCCTTGGCGGCAAAAGGGGATCGGGGCGGCGGCGGGCGAACGCCGGCCGCCGCTTATGGCCGCAATTTTACCAAGGCGCGCCGCATGATCCGGATATTATCGACGTCTCACGACAATCCGCGCGCCGCGCCCGCCCGTTCGCCCGTCCACCGGCGCGGCGGGGCCGTCCCGGCGCGCGTCGCCACCAGGGAGTCGACGATGGATCTCGGTATCGAAGGAAAGACCGCGCTCGTATGCGCGGCGAGCAAGGGGCTCGGTCGCGGCTGCGCGGAAGCGCTGGCCGCCGAGGGCGTGAACCTCGTGATCGTCGCGCGCACGCGCGACACGCTGGAGGAAACCGCGGAGGAGATCCGCGCGGCGTCGAACGTGTCGATCACCCCGGTCGCGTGCGACATCACGACGCCGGAAGGCCGCGCGGCCGCGCTCGCCGCGTGCCCGCAACCGGACATTCTCGTGAACAATGCCGGCGGCCCGCCGCCCGGCGACTTCCGCGACTTCTCGCACGACGACTGGATCCGCGCGCTCGAGTCGAACATGCTGACGCCGATCGAGCTGATCCGCGCGACCCTCGACGGGATGATCGCGCGCCGCTTCGGCCGCATCGTCAACATCACCAGTTCCGCCGTGAAGGCGCCGATCGACGTGCTCGCGCTGTCGAACGGCGCGCGCTCGGGGCTGACCGGCTTCGTCGCGGGGCTGTCGCGCAAGGTCGCGGGCCAGGGCGTGACGATCAACAACCTGCTGCCGGGGCTGTTCGACACCGACCGGATCGCGACCACGCTCGCCGCCTCGGCGCGGGCGCAGGGCGTGACGGTCGACGACCTGCGCGCGCGGCGCACGAAGGACATCCCGGCCGGCCGCCTCGGCACGCGCGCCGAATTCGGCGCGGCATGCGCGTTCCTGTGCAGCGTGCATGCCGGCTACATCACCGGGCAGAACTGGCTGCTCGACGGCGGCGCGTATCCGGGCACGTTCTGACGCGCGGCTTTTCGATTCACGATCACGACAACAACCGGACGACGAAGGAACTGGAGATGAGCAAACCCCGCATCGCATTGATTGCGCACGACGCGAAGAAGGACGAGATCGTCGCGCTCGCGGGCGAATACCGCGCGACGCTCGCGCAATGCCGGCTGGTCGGGACGGGCACGACGGGCGGCCGCATCGCGGCCGCGCACGGGCTCGAGGTCGAGCGCAAGCTGTCGGGCCCGCTCGGCGGCGACCTGCAGATCGGCGCGGAACTGGCCGAGGGCCGCGTCGACATCGTCGTGTTCCTGCGCGATCCGATGACCGCGCAGCCGCACGATCCCGACATCACCGCGCTCGTGCGCGCGTGCGACGTGCACGACGTGCCGGTCGCGACCAACGTCGCCACCGCGCGGATGCTGCTCGACGACCTGGCGCGCACCATGCAGGACGTGTGCTAGGCGCGGGCCGCGCCCGATTGCCCCTGCCGGCGGCAGGGCCATGCACGCACGGCGGCAACGCGCGAGAATCGTGCGTCTCGATGCGCACCCGCAGCCCGGTTCCTGGATGAACCGGCCGGCCCGCGCATCGGCGACCCGGATTTTTTCCTGACCGATAGACAGACGAGGAGCGAAACGATGCCGAAAGCAATCCGATACGACCAGCCGGGCGGCCCGGAGGTGATGAAGTGGGTCGATGTCGAGGTCGGCGAGCCGCAGGCGGGCGAAGTCCGCATCCGGCAGCACGCGGTCGGGCTCAACTACATCGACGTGTATTTCCGCACCGGCCTTTATCCGCAACCGCTGCCCGGCGGCCTCGGGATGGAGGCGGCGGGCGAGGTGACGGCCGTCGGCGACGGCGTGACCGCGTTCAAGGTCGGCGACCGCGTGGCGTATGTCGGGCAGCCGCCCGGCGCGTATGCGCAGGAGCGCGTGATGCCGGTCGGGCGGCTCGTGAAGCTGCCGGACGGCATCGGCTACGACGATGCGGCATCGGTGATGCTGCAGGGCCTGACCGCGCACTACCTGCTGCGTCGCACGTACCCGGTGAAGGCCGGCGACACGATCCTGATCCACGCGGCGGCCGGCGGCGTCGGCCTGCTCGTGTGCCAGTGGGCGAAGGCGCTCGGCGCGACCGTGATCGGGACGGTCGGTTCCGACGAAAAGGCCGCGCTCGCGAAGGCGCACGGCTGCGATCATCCGATCGTCTACACGCGCGAGAACTTCACGCAGCGCGTGAAGGAGATCACGCACGGCGCGGGCGTGCCGGTCGTCTACGATTCGATCGGCAAGGACACCTACATCGGCTCGCTCGACTGCCTCGCGCCGCTCGGTTATTTCGTCAGCTTCGGCAACGCGTCGGGCCCGCTGCCGCCGATCGATTCGAAGGAGTTCTCGTCGCGCGGGTCGCTGTTCTTCACGCGGCCGACGCTGTTCTCGTACATCGCGAAGCGCGCCGATCTTGAATCCGCGGCCGCCGAGCTGTTCGACGTGATCCTGTCGGGCAAGGTGAAGACCAGCATCAACCAGCGTTATCCGCTCGCGGAAGTCGGCCGCGCGCATGCCGAGCTCGAAGCGCGCAAGACCACCGGCTCGACGATCCTCGTTCCCTGACCCGATTCTCCGTGCCGGCGCCGCGCCGGCACGCGCCCTCGCGGGCGGCGCCCCGGCGCCGCCCGTCCCGCCTTCCGGTTCGCCTCGTCCGCGTGTTTACACGTTTTTTATATCCGCCCCGATACCTTTGACCCGTCCTTTACGTGCGTTCCCATAAGGTTCTAGTCGTCTGATTTCGACGACGGAGAACACAAAAATGGATGGGGTTTTCATCGGCGCTCTGGTGCTCTTCACCACGCTGATCCTCGGCTTGGTTGCCGGTTGCGACAAGCTCGTGCAATACGGTCGCGGGGGGCGGGCATGACCTGGATGCTTTGGCTGGCGGGCGCCTCGACGGCCCTGCTGTTCGCGTATCTCGTCTTTGCGCTGCTGCGCGCGGAGGACATCGAATGAACGCGAACAACCTGTTGCAGACGCTGCTGTTCATCGTCGTGCTGCTCGCGGCGGCGGTGCCGGTCGCGCGCTACCTGAGCGCGGTGATGGACGGCAGCTCGCGCGTCGTGCGCGTGTTCGGGCCGCTCGAACGCGCGCTGTACCGCATTGCCGGCGTCGATGCCGGCAGCGAGATGAACTGGAAACAGTACGCGATCGCGACGATCGCGTTCAACGCGCTCGGCGCGCTGTTCCTCTACGGCCTGTTGCGCCTGCAGGGCTTCCTGCCCGGCAACCCGCAGCAATTCGGCGCGATGACGGTCGACGGCGCGTTCAACACGGCCGTCAGCTTCGTCACCAACACGAACTGGCAGGACTACACGCCCGAGCAGACCGTCAGCTACCTGACGCAGATGCTCGGCCTGACCGTGCAGAACTTCCTGTCGGCGGCGACCGGCATCGTCGTCGTGATCGCGCTGATCCGCGGCTTCGCACGTCACACCGCGCAGACGATCGGCAACTTCTGGGTCGACCTGACGCGCGTGACGATGTACGTGCTCGTGCCGATGTCGGTCGTGATCGCCGCGCTGCTGATGAGCCAGGGCGTGATCCAGAACATGAAGGCCTACCAGGACGTGCCGGTGCTGCAGACGAGCACCTACGCGGCGCCGAAGCTCGACGCGCAGGGCAATCCGGTGAAGGACGACAAGGGGAATGCGGTCACGGTGCCGACGCCGCTGACCAGGCAGACGCTCGCGATGGGCCCGGTCGCGTCGCAGGAAGCGATCAAGATGCTCGGCACCAACGGCGGCGGATTCTTCAACGCGAACTCCGCCCATCCGTACGAGAACCCGACGCCGTTCGCGAACTTCATCCAGATCTTCGCGATCCTGATCATTCCTGCCGCGCTGTGTCTCGTGTTCGGCCGCATGATCGGCGACCGCCGGCAGGGCATCGCGGTGCTCGCGGCGATGACGGTCGCGTTCGTGATCGCGATCGGTGTCGAGGTGAATGCCGAGCAGGGCGGCAACCCGACGCTCGCCGCGCTGCACGTCGATCAGTCGGCAAGCGCGCTGCAGCCGGGCGGCAACATGGAAGGCAAGGAAACGCGCTTCGGCATCGCGCAGACCGGCATCTTCACGGTCGCGACGACGGCCGCGTCGTGCGGCGCGGTCGACACGATGCACGATTCGCTGACGCCGCTCGGCGGCCTCGTGCCGATGCTGCTGATGCAGCTGGGCGAGGTGGTCTACGGCGGGGTCGGTTCGGGCCTCTACGGGATGCTCGTGTTCGCGCTGCTCGCGGTGTTCGTCGCGGGCCTGATGATCGGCCGCACGCCGGAGTACGTCGGCAAGAAGATCGAGGCGTACGAGATGAAGATGGTGTCGATCGTCGTATTGCTCACGCCGCTGCTCGTGCTGGTCGGCACGTCGATCGCCGTGCTCGCCGATGCGGGCAAGGCCGGCATCGCGAATCCCGGCCCGCACGGCTTCTCGGAAATCCTGTACGCGTTCAGCTCGGCCGCGAACAACAACGGCAGCGCGTTCGCGGGCCTGACGGTCGGCACGCCGTTCTACAACTGGATGACCGCGATCGCGATGTGGTTCGGCCGCTTCGGCACGATCGTGCCGGTGCTGGCGATCGCCGGTTCGCTCGCCGCGAAGAAGCGCATCGCGGTGACGAGCGGCACGCTGCCGACGCACGGTCCGCTGTTCGTCGTGCTGCTGCTGGGCACCGTGCTGCTGGTGGGCGCGCTGACCTACGTGCCGGCGCTCGCGCTCGGCCCGGGCGTCGAGCACCTGATGATGTGGCTGGGCGCATGACGCGCGGCGACACGTTGAAAAGACTGAAGAGATTGAAGAGATCGCAATGACTCAACATTCCGCAACACGGTCCATGTTCGATCCGGCGCTGCTGCGCCCGGCGATCGTGGACTCGTTCAAGAAACTCACGCCGCGCACGCAGTTCCGCAACCCGGTGATGTTCTGCGTGTACGTCGGCAGCATCCTGACCACGATCCTGTGGATCGCGGCGCTCGCCGGCCAGGCCGAGGCACCCGTGGGCTTCATCCTCGCGATCGCGCTGTGGCTGTGGTTCACCGTGCTGTTCGCGAACTTCGCCGAGGCGCTTGCCGAAGGGCGCTCGAAGGCACAGGCCGCGTCGCTGCGCAGCGCGAAGAAGGACGTGATGGCGAAGAAGCTCAACGAGCCGCATCCGAAGTCGCCGATCCGCGTCACGACCGCGTCGGATCTGCGTAAGGGCGACGTCGTGCTGGTCGAGGCCGGCGACGTGATCCCGGCCGACGGCGAGGTCGTCGACGGCGTCGCGTCGGTCGACGAATCGGCGATCACCGGCGAATCCGCGCCGGTGATCCGCGAATCGGGCGGCGACTTCTCGTCGGTGACGGGCGGCACGCGCGTGCTGTCCGACTGGATCGTCGTCAAGGTCACCGCGAACCCGGGCGAGGCGTTCCTCGACCGGATGATCGCGATGGTCGAAGGCGCGAAGCGCAAGAAGACGCCGAACGAGATCGCGCTGACGATCCTGCTGGTCGCGCTGACGATCGTGATGCTGCTCGCCACGGCGACGCTGCTGCCGTTCTCGATGTTCTCGGTCGATGCGATGAAGGCCGGCCACGTGGTGACGATCACCGCGCTCGTCGCGCTGCTCGTGTGCCTGATCCCGACGACGATCGGCGGCTTGCTGTCCGCGATCGGCGTGGCGGGGATGAGCCGGATGATGCAGGCGAACGTGATCGCGACGTCGGGCCGCGCGGTGGAAGCGGCCGGCGACGTCGACGTGCTGCTGCTCGACAAGACCGGCACGATCACGCTCGGCAACCGCCAGGCGTCGACGTTCGTGCCGGCGCCGGGCGTGACCGAGGAAGCGCTGGCCGACGCCGCGCAACTGTCGTCGCTCGCCGACGAAACGCCGGAAGGCCGCAGCATCGTCGTGCTCGCGAAGGAGCGCTTCAACATCCGCCAGCGCGACATGGCGCAACTGCACGCGACGTTCCTCGGCTTTTCCGCGCAGACGCGGATGAGCGGCGTCGACCTGCCGGGCCGCGAGATCCGCAAGGGCGCGGCCGACGCGATCCGCCGCTACGTCGAGACGCATGGCAGCCGCTTCCCGGAAGACGTGCGCCGCGCGGTGGACGACGTCGCGCGCCGCGGCAGCACGCCGCTCGTCGTGGCCGACCTGCACGAAGGGGCGGCGCGCGTGCTCGGCGTGATCGAGCTGAAGGACATCGTGAAGGGCGGCATCAAGGAGCGCTTCGCGGAGCTGCGCAAGATGGGCATCAAGACCGTGATGGTGACGGGCGACAACCGGCTGACGGCCGCGGCGATCGCGGCGGAAGCGGGCGTCGACGACTTCCTCGCGGAAGCGACGCCGGAAACCAAGCTCGCGACGATCCGCGAGCACCAGGCGGCCGGGCGGCTCGTCGCGATGACGGGCGACGGCACGAACGACGCGCCGGCGCTCGCGCAGGCCGACGTGGCCGTCGCGATGAACACCGGCACGCAGGCCGCGAAGGAAGCCGGCAACATGGTCGACCTCGACTCGAACCCGACGAAGCTGATCGAGATCGTCGAGATCGGCAAGCAGATGCTGATGACGCGCGGCTCGCTGACGACGTTCTCGATCGCGAACGACATCGCGAAGTACTTCGCGATCATCCCGGCCGCGTTCGTGACGACCTACCCGCAATTGCGCGTGCTCGACATCATGCACCTGACGTCGCCGGCGTCCGCGATCCTGTCGGCGGTGATCTTCAACGCGCTGATCATCGTCGCGCTGATCCCGCTCGCGCTGAAGGGCGTCACGTACCGGCCGCTCGGCGCCGCGTCGCTGCTGCGCCGCAACCTGCTGGTCTACGGTCTCGGCGGCGTGCTGCTGCCGTTCCCGTTCATCAAGCTGATCGACATGACGCTCGCCGCACTCGGCTGGGCCTGAGCCGGCCGTCCTTGAAGGAAACATCATGAAAACGTTGATTCGCCCGCTCGTCGTGCTCTTTGTGGTCCTGACCGCCGTGACGGGCCTGGCTTACCCGGCCGTGATGACCGTGTTCGGCCAGGCTGTGTTCCCGTCGCAGGCGAACGGCAGCCTGATCGAGAAGAACGGCCAGGCGGTCGGCTCCGCGCTGATCGGCCAGTCGTTCGATGCGCCGAAGTATTTCTGGGGCCGGCTGTCGGCCACCGCGCCGATGCCGTACAACGCGACCGGCTCCGGCGGCTCGAACCTCGGCCCGCTGAATCCGTCGCTCGCCGACCAGGTGAAGGGGCGCATCGCCGCGCTGCGCGACGCCGGGACCGACATGTCGAAGCCCGTGCCGGTCGACCTCGTGACGGCGTCGGCGAGCGGTCTCGATCCGGAGATCACGCCGGCTGCGGCCGCATACCAGGTCGAACGCGTTGCAAAGGCGCGCAACCTGACGCCGGACGCGGTCGCGCAGCTGGTCGCCGCGAACACGACGGGCCGCCAGTTCGGCGTGCTCGGCGAGCCGCGCGTGAACGTGCTGAAGCTGAACCTCGCGCTCGACGCGGCGCAGGCCGCGCACTGATTCGGGTACCCGACGACCGGCGTCCGGCGCGGCATGACCCGCGCCGGACGCATTCATTCCCGACGGCGCATGCGCCGTCTTTGCCTTTTGCGGCGATTTGGCACAACAATGCTCGTACTCGCGCGCATCCGGGCGCTCCGCTTTCCTGACGCATGAACCGTCCCGATCCAGACCAACTCCTCGACAAGCTGCAGCGAGACGAAGAAAAGCAGCGGCGCGGCCAGCTCAAGATCTTCTTCGGCGCGTCGGCCGGTGTCGGCAAGACCTACGCGATGCTGCAGGCCGCGCGCCAGCGCCTGCAGGAAGGCGTCGACGTCGTCGTCGGCATCGTCGAGACCCACGGCCGTGGCGAGACCGCCGCGCTGCTCGACGGGCTCGACGTATTGCCGCTCGCGCGCATCGACTATCGCGGCCGCACGCTCGCCGAATTCGACCTCGACGGTGCGCTCGCCCGCCAGCCGCAACTGATCCTCGTCGACGAACTCGCGCATTCGAACGTGCAGGGCGCGCGGCACCTGAAGCGCTGGCAGGACGTCTACGAACTGCTCGACGCGGGCATCGACGTCTATACGACCGTCAACGTCCAGCATCTCGAAAGCCTGAACGACGTGGTCGGCGCGATCACCGGCATCCGCGTGTGGGAGACCGTGCCCGACCGCGTGTTCGACGCGGCCGACGAGGTCACGCTCGTCGATCTGCCGGCCGAGGAGCTGCTCGAGCGGATGCGCGACGGCAAGGTCTATCTCGCGCAGCAGGCCGAGCGCGCGGTGCGCAACTTCTTCCGCAAGGGCAACCTGATCGCGCTGCGTGAACTCGCGCTGCGCCGCACGGCCGATCGGGTCGACGCGCAGATGCGCGAATACCGCGCCGACCGTTCGATCCAGCGCATCTGGCAGGCGCGCGAGCGGCTGCTCGTGTGCGTCGGGCCGGGCGCCGAAGCGCCGACGCTCGTGCGCGCGGCCGCGCGGCTCGCCGCGAGCCTGAAGGCCGACTGGCTTGCCGTGTACGTGGAGACGCCGCGCCTGCAGCGGTTGCCCGACGCGCGGCGGCAGCGCACGCTCGATGCGCTGAAGCTCGCGGCCGAGCTCGGCGCGGAAACGGCCACGCTCGCGGGCGCCGACGCGGTGGCCGCGCTGATCGGCTATGCGAAGGTGCGCAACGTGTCGAAGATCGTCGCGGGCGGCTCGCCGAAGGCCGGGCTCTTGCGCCGCCTCGCGCGGCCG
>NZ_JAAGPK010000131.1:0-459 GCF_017104685.1 Burkholderia sp. Tr-20355
TAAAAAAAAAAAAAAAAAGTATAATAAGTCTTGGAAGTAATACAAATATACAAAAGCCTATTATATTATTATCACACTGGTGGTGACCTGCATCAGAATATCACTAAGAGCACTCAAGCGTGACTAGGTGACTGGTGTACTCAACAGCGATGAAATCTCGTAAATGCACTGCGTGCTATACGTCACTTGTGTGTTGGATTTAGTATATGTGCGTCTATCATGCTAACAGTTACACAATGTATCAAGGTTGTATGATAATGTAATACACAAAACGTAAAACAAATGCTTCGACGGCATGTGATATAATGTAGATGATGTGGTCTGTAAGTAAGCTGTAGTTAGTATACTGAATAGACGCTCTTCAGTAGCGAACATGCAGGAGGAGAATTGAAGTATATACTTCAGATTGTTCGAATATGATAAACATTGAGTGTGACGACATATCGTTTTTTTTTTTTT
>NZ_JAAGPK010000132.1:0-23789 GCF_017104685.1 Burkholderia sp. Tr-20355
TGTCTCGAGCATCGCGGCGGTCGGCGCCGGCTGGATCCAGCCGTGGCGACGCGCGTCGCAGTCGATCGCGTGCCGCGCGATCAGGTCGAACACCGTGTCGGCCGCCCCGCCGACCACGCCGGCAAGCTGCTCGCCGGCCTCGTCGCCGAACCGGCGGATCAGTTCGTCGGGATCGTATTTCAGGCCCGGAATCACCTGCCCGCCGTTGCGGCCCGACGCCCCCCAGCCCGGCTGCGCGCCGTCGATCACGCGCACGTTCACGCCGCGTTCGGCCAGGTGGAGCGCGGCCGACAGGCCGGTGAAGCCGGCGCCGACGATCGCGACGTCGCACGACGCGGACGCATCGAGCGCGGGGGTATCGGGCGCCGGCGCGGCGGTCGCCGCCCACAGCGAATCGGGCCACTGCGTGTCGGGCCATCCGGGTGCCGCGTTCCTTGCACTCATGTTCGATCCGGGTTGGCGGCGTCGTCCGACGCCAGCAGGCGACGCAGGAATTCCTGCGTGCGGGGATGCTTCGGCTGCGTGAGCACGTCGCGCGCGGCGCCGCTTTCGCAGATGGTGCCGTCGTGCAGGAAGCACACGCGATCGGCCACCTCGCGGGCGAACGCCATTTCGTGCGTGACGACCACCATGGTCATGCCGTCGCGCGCGAGCCCGCGCATCACGCCGAGCACCTCGCCGACGAGTTCGGGGTCGAGCGCCGAGGTCGGTTCGTCGAACAGGATCGCCTGCGGCTCCATCGCGAGCGCGCGTGCGATCGCGACGCGCTGCTGCTGCCCGCCCGACAGTTCGGACGGGTATGCGTTCATCCGGTGCGCGAGCCCGACCTTGTCGAGCAGCGCGCGGGCCTGCTCGCGCGCTTGCGCGGCCGGCCTGCGCCGCACGTGGACGGGCCCCTCCATCACGTTCTCGAGCGCCGTGCGGTGCGCGAACAGGTTGAAGCGCTGGAAGACCATGCCGACCCGCATCCGCAGCTCGTGAATGCGTTTCGAATGCGCATCGACCTTCACGCCGTCGATCGTGATCGACCCTTCGTCGTAAGTCTCGAAGCCGTTGATACAGCGCAGCACGGTCGACTTGCCCGAGCCGGACGGCCCGATCAGGCACACGACCTCACCCTGCTGCACGTCGAGGCTCACGCCCTTCAGCACGGCGTGCTGCTGGAAACGCTTGTGTATCGCATCGATCCGGATCATGTGCTTCTCCTCAGCGAGAGCCGCTTGCCGAGCCGGTTCACGCCGAACATCAGCGGCAAGCCCAGCGCGAGGTACAGCAACGCGACGAGCGTATAGACGCTCATGTTCTGGAACGTCGACGACGCGATCAGCTGCCCGGCGCGCGTGATCTCCGCGACCGTGATCGTCGATGCGACCGATGAATCCTTCAGCAGCATCACGAGCGTGTTGCCGTACGGCGGCAGCGCGATGCGGAACGCCTGCGGCAGCACCACGCGCCGCATGATCATCGGGCCGCGCATGCCGATCGCGTGCGCGGCCTCGATCTGGCCGCGGTCGATCGCCTCGATGCCGGCGCGGAAGTTTTCCGCCTGGTAGGCGGAGTACGCGATGCCGAGGCCGAGCACGCCGGCCTGGAACGCCGACAGCTGGATGCCGAGATCGGGCAGCACGAAGTACATGTAGAACAGCTGCACGATGATCGGCAGCCCGCGGATCACGTTGACGACCGTGCTGCCGGCCGTCGCCACGACACGGTTGCGCGACACCTTCAGCAATGCGAGGATCAGCCCGAGCACCGAGCTGAGCACGAACGCGCATGCCGTGATCTCGATCGTGACCACCGCGCCCTTCAGCAGGATCGGCAGGAAATCGATCGCGTTCTGAAAAAACATGAGGTCTCCTATGCGACGGCCTGGCGACGCGCCGCAGTGGGTGCCCGCGACACGCGGGCGATACCGTCCGGGCCTCCCGGACGGGCGCTCAGCTCATGTGCCACTTCTGCAGGATCTGCTGCAGCGTGCCGTCGCTCTTCATCTTGCGGATCGCGCCGTTGAGCTGCTCGAGCGTTGCCGTGTCGCCCTTGCGCACGATGAAGCAGACCTGCCCCTTCACGACGCTCTGGTATTCGGGCACGAGCCGCACCTGACGGTTGACGCCGTGTTCGATCTGGTACGCGACTATCGGCTGGTCGGCGAAGCCGGCCTTGATGCGCCCGAGCGCGACGTCGCGCATGATGTCCGCGATCGAATCGTAGGTCCGGACTTCCTTGAAGATGCCCTTCTTGTTGAGCGCGTCGACGAACGCCGTACCGACCTGCGCGCCGACCACCTGCCCCTTGAAATCGTCCATCGACGTGTAGCGGCCCGGGTCGTCCGCCTTCACGATCAGGCCTTCGCCGAACGAATAGACCGTGTCGGAAAAGTCGACGACCTGCTGGCGCGCCGGCGTCTTCAGCATCGCGGCCGAGATGATGTCGATCTTCTGCGTGGTGAGCGACGGGATCAGCGCCGAGAACACGGTCTGCTGCACGTCGACGCGAAAGCCGGCCGACTGCCCGGCCGCGGTGATCGCATCGACCATCATCCCCTGGATCGAATTGCTCTTGACGTCGAGAAACGTGAACGGCACGCCAGTGGCCGTCGCGCCGACCTTCAGCGTCGGCTCGGCCGCGGCGGCGCCGGGCGATGCCGCGCCGAGCGCGATGCAGGTGGCGAAACCGGCGGCCAGTGCGCCGAACCGCTTGATGAACGAAACCATGGTGCCTCCTTCTCGAATACTTCGGTGCGCCGACTGGTCGCGGATCGACACTGCGACGATGACTCGATCTTAAAACGAATCAAAAATATCGAGAAAAGATTCTTGAGTATCGATATGCGATACGCTATGATGCGTTATCGAATCGATTCGGCCCCTTGCCCATGGAAACGTCGCCCGATCAGTCAAACGACCTGCTGTTCAACCAGTCGCTGGAGAAAGGGCTGAACGTGTTGCGCGCGTTCAGCGCGAAGCGGCGCACGATTACGCTGGCGGAAGTGGCCGACGCCGCGGGCATGACGAAAAGCTCGGCGCAGCGCATGGTCTATACGCTCGAG
This sequence comes from Burkholderia sp. Tr-20355, assembly GCF_017104685.1. NCBI lineage: Bacteria > Pseudomonadati > Pseudomonadota > Betaproteobacteria > Burkholderiales > Burkholderiaceae > Burkholderia > Burkholderia sp. Tr-20355. The sequence goes on from NZ_JAAGPK010000132.1 coordinate 3,050, forward strand.
AAGCTCGGCTACATCCGCAAGCATCCGGTCACGCGGCGCTACCAGCTCACGCCGCACGTGATGCGGATCGGCTTCAACTATCTCGCGGCCGATACGCTGATCGACGTGGCGAATCCGTTTCTGTCGGAGCTCACGAACCTGACCGGCGAAACCACCAACCTCACCGAGCCGGACGAGGACGAGATGGTGTACGTCGCGCGTTTCGTGTCGACGAAGTTCGTGCCGATCCACATGCCGATCGGCAGCCGCATCCCGATGTATTGCACCGGCTGCGGCCGCGCATTCCTGAGCGCGCTGCCGCCCGGCGACGCGCGCGCGCGTCTCGACGCCATGGCGCGCCCGCCGCACACGCCGCGCACGGTCACGGCGCTCGACGAACTGGTCGCGCTGCTCGACGGCGCGCGGCGCGAAGGCTACGCCACCAACCAGGAAGAACTGTTCATCGGCGACATGTCGATCGCGGCGCCCGTGCTCGGCAGCCAGGGGCAGCCGGTGGCGGCCGTGCACGTGGTTGCGCCGACGAGCCGCTGGACCTTCGACGACGCGCGCCGCAAGCTCGCGCCGGCCGTGATCGACTGCGCGCGCGGCATCAGCAATTCGATCAGGACGCTCGAGTAGGGTTCGAGGCGCGGAAGGCGCGGTGTACGACGGCGTTTGATCGTCAGCGCGGCTTCTGCGGCTTCTTGGTCCGATAGGTACCGTTCGGGTGCACACGCGTTGTTTCGCCGCGGCGTCCCGTGCTTTGCCGTGGTACAGATCGACGCACTTCAGGTAGTCGAACTTCACGTCGCCGACATCCGTTTCGACGACCGGATGTCGATAATCCCGCGCCAGATGCTTCGCCACCCGTGCGTGAATGACGTCCGGCGCATGCTCCGAAGCGGTACCTGGCCTTCAACCTTCGTCCGCCCTTCCTCGGCGTTTTCCCCGATCCCGTTCGTCTTGACTCCGCCCGCCGCATCGTCAACACTTCGCCTATCGCAAGTGTGATCACAGATCGCAGATCAAACCCAGGAGAACCCCCGCCTTGGCGCCTCGTATCGTCCCGCCCGCACTGAAAGCCATCGAACAGGAAACGATGGCCGACAAGGTCTACCAGCAACTGCGCGAAGCGCTGATGAGCGGCCGTTTCGCGCCCGGCCAGGCGTTGAGCCTGCGCAGCGTCGCCGAGGCGGTCGGTTCGTCGACGATGCCCGTGCGCGCCGCGCTCACGCGGCTGCGCGCCGAGCGCGCGCTGGTCGACGGCCCGAATCGCGCGCTCGTCGTGCCGCCGATGACGCTCGACATGCTCGACGAACTGCGCGACGTGCGGATCGCACTCGAGGGCTGCATCGCCGAGCGTGCGTGCGGACGAATGAGCGACGCGCAGATCGCGGCCGTGCGCAAGACCTGCGAGACGATGCAGGCGCACGTCGAAGCCGGCCGCTCGCGCGCTTACCTGCAAAGCAATTTCGCCTTCCACAGCGCGATCTACGCGCACGGCGCCAGCGAAAGCACGCTCGCGATCGTCGAGAACTTGTGGATGCGGGTCGGGCCGTTCCTGAACATGGTCGCGCTCGACATCCCGCACATGCGGCGCTCGATGGACGCGCACCGCGCGATCGTCGACGCCCTCGAACGGCGCGACGGCACCGGCGTGCGGGCCGGCATCGCGCTCGACATCGGCGGCGCCGCACACGATCTCGCCGAAACCTTGCGGGCCGAACAGGCCCCGCGAACCGTGAACGCAAAGCCGTTGCGGCCGCCCGCCGCGGGCGGCTGCGATCCTACAACATCAACGATGGAGACAACCCGGCATGACAGCTTCCGACCTGCTGAAACCCTATGACGGCCTGCGCGTCCTCGTGACGGGCGGCGCATCGGGCATCGGCCTCCACATCGCCGACGCGTTCGCCGAGTGCGGCGCCCGCGTGCATGTGTGCGACGCGTCGCCAGCCGCGCTGGCCGCACTCGCCGACCGGCCGCCGCGCGCCGGGGCCGGTGCGATCAGCGCGACGCTGGCGGACGTATCCGATCCGGCCGCCGTCGAACGCGTGTTCGACGACGTCGCGGCAACGCTCGGCGGCCTCGACGTGCTGGTCAACAACGCGGGGATCGCCGGCCCGACCGGCGGCATCGACGAGATCGACCCCGTGCAGTGGGAACAAACCGTCGCGATCAACCTGAACGCACAGTTCCAGTTCGCGCGCCGTGCGGTGCCGCTGCTGCGCGACGCGAAACATGGCGGCGCGATCATCGCGCTGTCGTCGGTCGCCGGGCGGCTCGGCTACGCGTTCCGCACGCCGTACGCCGCGACGAAATGGGCCGTGGTCGGCCTCGTGAAGAGCCTCGCGATCGAACTGGGCCCGCTCGGCATCCGCGTGAACGCGATTCAGCCCGGCATCGTGCGCGGCCCGCGGATGCGCCGCGTGATCGACGCACGCGCGCAGCAACTGGGCATCGGTTACGACGAAATGGAGAAGCGCTATCTCGAGAAGATCTCGCTGCGGCGCATGACCGACCCGGCCGAAATCGCCGCGACCGCGCTGTTCCTGTGCTCGCCGGGCGGGCACGGAATCACGGGGCAGGCCATCTCCGTCTGCGGCAACGTCGAAGTGCTGTGACGCACCCGGCATCGTTCACCGAAAGGAATCCATCCGTGGCAAACGCTCGCAAAGTCATCATCACCTGTGCGCCCACCGGCGCGATCCACACGCCGTCGATGTCGCCGTACCTGCCCGTGACGCCGCACGAGATCGAAACGGCCGCCGTCGCGGCCGCCGAGGCCGGCGCGGCGATCCTGCACCTCCACGCGCGCCATCCGTCCGACGGCAAGCCGACCCAGGATCCGGCGGTGTTCGCCGAATTCCTGCCGCGCATCAAGGCGCAAACCGACGCGGTGATCAACCTCACGTCGGGCGGTAGCCCGCACATGACGGTCGACGAACGGCTGCAGCCCGCGCTGCATTTCCAGCCCGAGGTCGCTTCGCTGAACATGGGGTCGATGAACTTCGGGCTGTACCCGATGCTCGAGCGCTTTCGGGAGCTGAAGCATCCGTGGGAACGCGAACACCTCGAGAAGAGCCGCGACCTGGTGTTCAAGAACACTTTCGCCGACATCGAGACGATCCTCACGCGCTGCGGAGCGAACGGTACGCGTTTCGAATTCGAGTGCTACGACATTTCACACCTGTACAACCTTGCGCATTTTGTCGACCGCGGGCTCGCGAAGCCGCCGTTCTTCGTGCAAAGCGTGTTCGGCCTGCTCGGCGGGATCGGTGCCCATCCGGAAGACCTGATGCACATGCGCCGCACGGCCGACCGCCTGTTCGGCGGCGACTACGTGTGGTCGATCCTCGGTGCCGGCCGCAACCAGATTCCGCTCGCGACGATCGGCGCGGCACAAGGCGCGAACGTGCGCGTCGGGCTCGAGGATTCGCTGTGGATCGCGCCGGGCAAACTCGCGGAATCGAGCGCCGCGCAGGTGCTGAAAATGCGCCAGGTGCTCGAAGGTCTATCGCTGGAGATCGCGACACCGGCCGAAGCGCGCGCGATGCTCGCACTCAAGGGCGGCGACGCGGTGAATTTCTGACCGCGGGTCGCGCCCCGCCCCCCGAACCCGCAAGCGCAGTGACAAGGCGCCGGCCCGAGCCGGCCGGCGCCCGGACGCCCATCATCGCCCCGCTCCGTTCGAGCGCCGCCGGCGCGGCTCCGTCGTCTGCCCATCCGCTGCATGCCCCGCAGCGGCATTTGCCGAACGCGGCGCACCGTGCTTGCCGTGCGCGCCGGTTCGCCCTTACCGGAGTCGTCCGCATGTCCACTCATCACGCCCAGGCCCTGCCTTCCGCCGCCGGCGACGCGAGCGCGTCGCTGAACCGGCTGCTGTTCCGCAAACTCATGCCGTTGCTGATCGCCGCATACGTGATCAGCTTTCTCGACCGCACCAACATCGCGTTCGCCAAACATTCGATGGGGGTCGATCTCGGCATTTCATCGGCCGCGTACGGACTCGGCGCGGGGCTGTTCTTCCTGACCTATGCGCTCTTCGAAATTCCGAGCAACCTGATCATGCATCGCGTCGGCGCCCGCTTCTGGATCACGCGGATCATGATCACCTGGGGCGCGCTGTCGATCGCGATGGCGTTCGTCCGCGGCGAGACGTCGTTCTACGTGATGCGCCTGCTGCTCGGGGCCGCCGAAGCCGGGCTGTTTCCCGGCGTGATGCTGTACCTGACGTACTGGTTCGGTCGCGAGGAGCGTGCGCGCGCCACCGGCTACTTCCTGCTCGGGGTGTGCATTGCAAACATCGTCGGCGGCCCGCTGGCCGGCGCGCTGATCGAACTCGACGGCACACTCGGTTTCCACGGCTGGCAATGGCTGTTCGTCGTCGAAGGGATTCCGGCGATCCTGCTCGCCTTCGTCGTGTGGGCACGGTTGCCGGATCGTCCGGGCACCGCGCCGTGGCTTGCCCCGGAGACCGGACGCGCACTCGAACGCGCGCTGGCCGCCGAGCAGGATGCGGGCGTCGGCACGCACGGCGGGCATGCGTTCGGCGCGGCACTGCGCGATCCGCAGATCTGGCTCGCGATCTTCGTGTACTTCTGCCATCAGTTGACCATCTATACGGTGATTTTCTTCCTGCCGGGCATCATCGGCGCCTCGGGACGCTTCTCGCCGTTCGCGGTGGGGTTGTTGACCGCGCTGCCCTGGCTCGCCGCCGCATGCGGCGCCGCAACGCTGCCGCGCTTTGCACGCGAGTCACGGCATGCGCGCCGGATGCTGTGCGCGGGGCTGGTCGTGATGGCGGCCGGGATGGTCGGCGCGGCGCATACGTCGCCGGTTGCGGGGCTCCTGTGCGTGTGCGTGGCCGCATCGATGTTCTTCGTCGTGCAATCGATCGTCTTCACGTTTCCCGCGTCGCGGCTGGCCGGTAGCGCACTGGCGGGCGGACTCGGGCTCGTGAATACGTGCGGGTTGCTCGGCGGCTTCGTCGGGCCGACCGTCGTCGGCGCGATCGAACAGGCCACCGGCAATGCGAAGAACGGGCTGACGCTGCTGGCCGCCGCGCTCCTCGTCGCCGCGTTCGCGAGTCTCGCGTTGCGTCACGGGCACGAACGCCGGGCCGCACGATCGCACGGCTGACGGCGGGCCGGATCCGGGATGGCGAGATGCGGACGGAGCACGCCGCCCGGATCTCGCCCCGCTCGATCAGAACAGATCCATCCGCGCCACACACCCCGCGCCCGAAAACTGGCGCGTCGTCACGACGTATCCCATGACCTCGAGCGCGGGCCCTTTTGCACGAAACGCAGCGCGAGGAACCCCGCGCACCGCGCCGCGACACCTCGGCGCCCCGGTAAGCGGCGCCGAATCGACACAGAGGACGTGGCCCGCCCTCAGCCGCTCGGGCGCGTCAGCGTGCCGTCGTCGCAGGCGCGTTCACGGCGGCAACCGCACTCGCCCGTCGCTCCGCCAGCCGCTGCGCGAACCGGTACGCAACGAGCGAGCCGGCCACGGCCAGCAGCATCGGCACGAGGCTGTCGTGATTCGCGCGCGTGAATTCGAGCAGCAGCACCACGGCCGTGATCGGCATCTGCATCGACGCGGCCAGGAACGCGGTCGCGCCGATCAGCGCACACCCGCCGATCGATGCGCCCGGCCACACGAGGCTCCACAGACCGCCGAGCACGACGCCGATCAGTGCGCCGTTCGCCAGGCCTGGCGTCAGCAGGCCGCCCTCCGCGCCGGCCCGCAGGCTGCCTGCCTCGATCAGCACCTTCAGCACGAGCAACGCAGCGGCCAGGCCGATCGTCAGCGTGCCGTCGAAACCCAGCGACGCCGGCCCCTTGCCGTTGCCGAGCAGTTGAGGAAACCCCATCGCGAGCACACCGATCACCACGAAATTGACCAGCGCGAACAGGGGCAGCCGCCAGTCTTTCGGCGCGTTCGCCCGCGCGCGGGTGGTGAGCCGCACGAAACCGTATGCGGCGAAACCGAACAGCGGCCCGCAGACGATCGACCACGCGACGAGCGGCGTGCTCAGCACGAACGGCGGCACCGTGTACTGGTGCTCGTTGCCGAGGCCGATCCACGCGACGGCCGCCGCGATCGCCGAGGTCACGACCGCGACGACCAGCGCACGCAGCTCGAACGTGCCGAGCAGCACTTCGAGCACGAAGATCGCGCCGCCGAGCGGCACGTTGTAGACCGCCGCGAGGCCCGCGCCGGCGCCGCACGCGACCATCAGCCGGCAGTCGTCGGGCGTGAGCCCCGCGGCGTGCGCAAACCGCCCGGCCAGCAGCGAACCGATCTCGCGCGGTGCGACTTCGCGGCCCAGCGGCGAGCCGAGCGCAACGGTGACGATCTGCAGCAGCGCGTGAACCGTCGTGCTGACGAACGGCATCCGCGGATCGGCCGCACGCACCGCGCGGCGGATGCTGACGAGCGGCCGGCCATACCGGTAGAGCGCCCACCAGCCGCCACCGGCGACGATTCCGCAGACGGTCAGCACCGCGACCCGGCGCAGCGGATCGGCGCCGGTCACCCCGTCGAGGAAGCTCTCGGAACCGATCACGTGCGCGATGCTGTAGCCGTACGCGATGTGCTGGATCGCATGCAGCAGCAGCGCGAGCAGCATGCCGCCCAGGCCCGCGCCAAGACCGGTCAGGACCGTGACGACGGCCATCCGCGCGAACGGGCTGGCAGGCGGCGGAGAGGATGCGGGAGCGGACGGCAGATCGAGGCGCATGAGGTCGGCGAACGGGATCGAAAGGACGGCGCGCAACACGCGCACCGTCGTCAGGACCGCATCGTAGGCCCGCACCGATCATGAGACAAACGTATTTTTAGCATCGACTCATGCATCTGATGAATACATGAGATCGGACGAGGCCGTGCGCCCCGCCTTCCGCGTCAGTCCGGATACGTCACGCGCTCCGGTTCGCGCCGCATGATCACCTTCCCGTGGCGAACCGACAGCGTGGCCTTCGCCTGCCGGCGCACGGCTTCGTAGTCGCTGTCCGCGTCGAGCACCACGAGATTCGCCGGACGCCCGGCCGCGATGCCGTAGCCGTCGCCGAGATGCAGCGCCGTCGCGCTGTGGTCGGTCACGAAGTCGAGGCAGCGCTGCAGGTCCTCGTAACCCATCATGTGGCAGATATGGAGGCCCGCGTCGAGCACGCGCAGGATGTTGCCGTTGCCGAGCGGATACCACGGATCCTTGATCGAATCCTGCCCGAAGCACACGTTGAGCCCGGCGCGGTCGAGTTCGGCGACGCGCGTGACGCCGCGCCGCTTCGGAAACGTATCGAAGCGTCCTTGCAGGTGGATGCTCTCGGTCGGGCACGAGATGAAGTTCAGGCCCGCGCGCTTCAGCAGCCGGAACAGCTTCGAGCAGTACGCGTTGTCGTACGAGCCCATCGCGGTCGTGTGGCTCGCGGTCACGCGGGCGCCCATCCCGCGCACGCGCGCGGCTTCGGCGAGCACTTCCAGAAAGCGCGAATGCGGGTCGTCGGTCTCGTCGCAATGCACGTCGACGAGGCAGCCGGTGCGTTCCGCGAGGTCCATCAGGAAGCCGATCGAGCTGACGCCCTGCTCGCGCGTGTTCTCGAAATGCGGAATGCCGCCGACAACATCCGCGCCGAGGTCGATCGCCTGCTCCATCAACGCGCGGCCGCCGTCGAACGATTCGATGCCCTCCTGCGGAAACGCGACGATCTGCAGGTCGATCAGCCCGCGCGCCTCGTCCTTCACTTCCAGCATCGCCTTCAGCGCGGCGAGCGTCGGATCGGTCACGTCGACGTGCGTGCGCACGTGCTGGATTCCATGGTCGCGCAGCATGCCGATCGCCGCATGCGCGCGCGCTTTCGTGTCCTCGTGCGTGATCGTCGCCTTGCGTTCGGCCCAGCGCTCGATGCCCTCGAACAGCGTGCCGCTCATGTTCCATGCCGGCTCGCCGGCCGTCAGCACCGCATCGAGGTGGATATGCGGCTCGACGAGCGGCGGAATCGCGAGCCGGCCGCCGCCGTCGATATCGCCGGGGTTCGCCGGCGCGATCGGCGCGGATTGCGCATCGATCCGCGCGATCGTGCCGCCGTCGATGCCGATCGTGAACAGGCCGTCGCGGCCGCGCAAGCGTACGTTGAACAGATTCATGTGGAGGCCCCTTGTTGTATGCATGACGCGCGCCGCGCGATTGGCGCCGGCGGCCGTGCGATCCCGGTGACCAGTATGGATGAAAAACATCGATGCGCGCACGCGCCGCGCATGTTGCGTCGGCACGACAGCCGGCCACGGCCGAACGGAAGCCCGGCGTCGGCGATCACGTGAAAACCGCCGGCCTCGCGCGCACGCCGCGCGACATGTCGGTTTTGTGAAGGACTCTTGCCGGATCCGGAAAGGTGCGCTCGCCGCGCCGGCGGCCGCGCGCGCGCAGGGCGTTCCTATACTTGCGCCGAACTTTGGTTTCCCGTCCCACACGCAGGAGCTTCACCATGAAAAAAACCCTGATCGCCGGTGCATGCGCGGCCGCCCTGTTCGCGCCGCTCGCCCATGCGCAGAGCTCGGTCACGCTGTACGGCCTGATCGACGCCGGCATCGCCTATACCAACAACGTGAACGGCGCGTCGCAGTGGCGCATGGCCAGCGGCACGGTCAACGGCAGCCGTTTCGGCCTGCGCGGCACCGAGGATCTCGGCGGCGGCCTGAAGGCGCTGTTCGTGCTCGAGAACGGCTTCAACGTGAACAACGGCGGCCTCGGCCAGGACGGCAAGCTGTTCGGCCGTCACGCGTACGTCGGCCTGAGCCAGGCCGGCTACGGCACGCTGACGCTCGGCCGCCAGTACGACACGATGGTCGACTTCGTCGCGCCGCTGTCCGCGACGGCCGGCGATTTCGGCGATGCGGGCTTCGCGCATCCGTTCGACAACGACAACCTGAACCACTCGCTGCGCATCAACAACGCGGTCAAGTACACGAGCGATTCGCTCGCCGGTTTCAAGGTCGGCGCGATGTACGCGTTCTCGAACTCGACGAACTTCAGCGCCAACCGCGCGTACAGCGTCGCGGCGAGCTACACGAACGGCCCGCTCAAGCTGGCCGGCGCGTACCTGCAGATGAACGGCACGAAGGGCTCGACGAGCGCGAGCCCCGGCGCGACCGATTCGGCCGAGGCAAAGAGTGTGAACCAGGGCGGCTGGTCGATCGGTTCGGACCGCATGCGCGCCTACGGCGGCGGCGTCGGCTACGTGTTCGGCCCGGCGACGGTCGGCTTCGTCTACACGCGCTCGCAGTACGACAACACGGGCTCGTTCGGCGCCACCGGCCAGGTCGCATTCAACAACTACGACGTGAACGTGCGCTACGCGGTCACCCCGGCGGTCAGCCTCGGCGTCGCCTACGTGTACACGGACGCCAGCGTGTCGAATCCCGACAGCAAGCACGGCTCGGATCCGAAGTGGCACCAGGTCGACCTGCAGGCCGTATACAAGCTGTCGCGCCGCACCGACCTGTACGCGGAAGCGATGTTTCAGCACGCGTCGGGCCGCGGCTACCAGGCGTTCATCAACACGTCGGGCGGCGCATCGAGCACGGCGAACCAGGTCGTCGGCACGATCGGCATGCGCACGCGCTTCTGAACGGCGTGATGCCGCGTCGCGCGTGGCGCACGGAACGTCGGTTCGTGCGCCACGCGCGACGCGCCGCCAATGTTGTTCCATCTGGAAGGCAGCCTGCCGGGAATCGGGGTTTTTGTGCGTGCGACCGCTACGTAGACTGGCGTCGAAGGCTCGGGTCATGCATCACGCATCGATCCGTCCACCTACCCCGTATTCAGGAGAGCCCCGTGAAATCGCTCGTCGTTACCGCCGCCGCTGCCGTCCTGCTTGCCGCACCGGCCCTGTCGTTCGCCCAGCAGGCACAGGCGCCCGTCACGCGCGCGCAGGTGCTGCAGGAACTGATCGATCTGGAATCGGTCGGCTACAACCCGGCGCGCGGTGAAGCCGACAACTATCCGGACGACATCATGGCCGCGCAGCAACGGCTGCAGGCGAAGCGCCTCGCGGAACACAAGGCCGCGCAGGCCGCGTACGGCCCGGCCGGCCAGCCGGCCACCGAATCCGGCGCGGCGGCGAAGCCCGCGCCGTGACGACGTGACGACGCGCCTCGCCCGCGCGAGGGATGTTCCGCGGGCAACGCGCGTCTCGCGCATGCGTGAAGAAGCCGGACAGGACACGGCGCCCCCGTGTGCGCCCGGCGTGCAGGCCTTCAGGCAGCCTGCGGTTCGCGGTCGATCGCGTTCAGCATCTCGACGTCGCGCGCGATCATGCCCGGCACCTGCGCACGCAGCATCTCGACCCAGGTCCGCACCTTCGCATCGACGAAACGGCGCGACGGATACAGCGCGTACACGTTCATCTTCTGCAGGATGTGCGCGGGCAGCACGCGCAAGAGCGTGCCGTCGCGCAGTGCGTCGATCGCCGCGTACAGCGGCAGCATGCCGATCCCGATGCCGTCGCGGATCGCCAGCGCGAGCGATTCGGCCGTATTGGTCTGCACCGGCCCCGAGACGTGGATCTGCTCGACGCCTTCGGGGCCCTCGAGCACCCACTCGTGCGTCGGGAACGCGGGCGTGCACAGCGTCAGGCACGCATGCGCGGCGAGATCCTGCGGACGGGCCGGCGCACCGTGCCGTTTCACATAGTCGGGCGACGCGCACAGGATGCTGAACGTGGAGCCGAGCAGGTGCGACACGAGTTCCGAATCGGGCAGTGACGACGCGGTCACGACGGCCATGTCGCTGGTGCCGTCGAACAGGTCGGGCATGCGCTGCGACAGCGACAGCTCGATCGACACGTCCGGGAACTGCGCGTGATAACGCGTCAGCGCGGGCAAGACGTAGTGGTGACCGACGCTCGCGAAGCTGTGCATGCGCAACACGCCGGCCGGCCGTTCGTGCGCGCAACTCGCTTCTTCTTCCGCACGGTCGACGTCGGCGAGGATCTGGCGGCAGCGCCGCAGATAGCTTTCGCCGGCCGACGTGAGCGCGAGACGGCGTGTCGAGCGATTCATCAGACGGGTGCGCAGCCGCGCCTCGAGTTCCGACACCGCGCGCGACATCGCGCCCGTCGTCGAATTCAGCGATTGCGCCGCGGCCGTGAAGCTGCCCGTCTCGACGACGCGCGAAAACACCCGCATGTTTTGTAGGGTATCCATTCCTGTGAGCAACCTGTAGCGGAACCGCTATTTTCCTCCACTGGATGCGACAGATTGTTACTCCGGCTGCAACTATCGTTTCCCCGGAGCTGCGTTAATGCGCACGCGCCGCACTCCTACAATCGGCGCCTCACCAGTCGAACGGACCCGTTCGGATGCGCCGCGGCCCCGCCCCGGCCCCGCCTCGGCCCCCTCTTTTCATGAAGCCACCACCTGCGATCGAGCAATCTTCCATCGAACCCGCGCGATGGAGGGCCTGGCTCGAACCGCTCGGCGACGCCGCGCGCGACTGGGCGACCCGCGACGGGCTGATCTGGCTGCATCTCGCGAAAACCGTGCTTGCGGCACTGCTGGCGATGGGCATCGCGATGCGCCTCGAGATGTCCCAGCCGCGCACGGCGATGACGACCGTGTTCGTGCTGATGCAGCCGCTCTCGGGCATGGTGTTCGCGAAGAGCTTCTATCGCGTGCTCGGCACGGCGGCCGGCCTCGTCGCCGCGCTCGCGCTCGGCGGGCTGTTCGCGCAGCAGCCCGAGCTGTACATGGCCGGCATCACGCTGTGGATCGGCGGCTGTATCGCGCTCGCGGTACGCAACCGCCACTTCCGCTGGTACGGCTTCGTGCTCGCCGGCTACACGGCCGCGCTGATCGGCCTGCCGGCCGTGATGACGCCGCAGACGCTGTTCCAGTCCGCGCTCACCCGCGCCGCGGAAGTCGCGCTCGGCATCGCCTGCTCGGGCGCGGTCAGCGCGCTGATCCTGCCGCTGAGTTCCGCGAAGGCGCTGATGCGCTCGCTGAGCGCGCGCCATGCGACATTCGCGGCGTTCGCCGCCGGTGCGCTGGCTGGCGACGTCGCGCGCGGCGATTTCGAGCGGCGCTTTGCCGATTTCGTCGACGACATCGTCGGTTTCGAGGCCAACCGCGCGTTCGCGTCGTTCGAGGATCCGCACATTCGCGCGCGCAGCCGCCGCCTTGCACGGCTGAACAGCGAGTTCATGAATGCCTGCACGCGGCTGCATGCGCTGCACCAACTCGTCAAGCGCCTGCGCGCGAACCAGTCGGACGCGGTGCTCGCTGCGCTCGCGCCGCACGTCGACGCGCTCGCCCTGCGCTTCGCGGCACTGCGCGACGAGCGGCCGCGCGGCATCACGCCGGCCACCGGCGCGCTGCTCGAACTGCGCCGCTTCCACGGTGCATTGCCGAAGGCCGCGCGCGCGTCGCGCCGAACCATCGAGGAACATGCCGCGGGCGGCCTGCTCGACTTCGATACCGCGATCGAGCTGATGTACCGCTTCATCGGCGAATACCTCGGCTACGCCGATACCTACGCGTCGCTCGACCAGGACGATCACGCGTTCGAGCGCTCCGTCACGCATTACGCAGTGAAGACCAATGCGTTCTTCGTCGGCTTCGCGTTCCTGCGCACGGTAGTGGCCGTCGGCGCGATGAGTGCGTTCTGGATCGCGTCCGAATGGCCGAGCGGCTCGCTCGCCGTGATCGCCACCGCGATCGCGTGCGCGCTCAGCTCGACGTCGCCGCGCGCGCCGAAGTTCGTCGCGCAGATGAGCGTCGGCGCGGCGTTCGCGACCGCCGTCGGCTACGTGTTCCTGTGCTACGTGTATCCGAACATCGACGGCTTCCCGCTGCTGTGCGCGACGCTCGCGCCGGTGCTCGGCCTCGGCGCGTTCCTGGCCATGCGGCCCGGCCTGTCCGGCTACGGGATCGGCTTCGCGGTGTTCTTCTGCCTGCTCGCCGGCCCCGACAACGCGATCGCGTATACGCCCGAAGTGCTGATCAACAACGGGCTGGCGATCGTCGTCGCGATGCTCGCGTGCTCGCTCGTGTTCGCGGTCGTCTTCCCGACCCACATGCCGTGGCTCACCGGCCGCATCGCCCACGACCTGCGCCGCCAGGTCACGCTCGCGTGCGAAGGCGCGCCGGTCGGCCTCGCGCAGCGTTTCCAGTCGAGTACACACGACCTGATGGCGCAACTGCGCACGTTGCTCGTGCGGCGTACCCGGCAGCACCGCGACGCCATGCGCTGGATGCTGTCGACGCTCGAGGTCGGCCACGCCGTGATCGACCTGCGCGACGAGCTGCGCGCGTTCAGTGCCTCGAAACCGCCGCAGACGCTGCGCTGGACCACCTCGATCGACGCGGTGCTGCACGAGCTGCCGCGCTTCTTCGACGACCCGACGCCCGGCCATCACGCACGCACGCTGAAATCGGTGAATCTCGCGATCCGCGCGGCGCAGCACACGCTGCAGGCCTGGTACGCGGTGCCCGATGCGCGCCGGAGCATGCAGCGGATCGTCGGCTGCCTGCACTTCATGCGCACCGCGCTGCTCGACAAGGATGCGCCGTTCAACCGGCGCCGCCATTGAGGATCGATGCGTGCGCAACGGGATCCTTGTTCCGGATGGAAATAAGCTCTACAGCCCCGGTGATTAATCTTTAAGCAGTGCGAGCCTATAGTTTTCTCACTGCCAGCGCGACTGGCACTCACCCAGGAGAACCCAAAATGAAGCCGCTGCACCTCGCCCTCGTTGCCCTGTCGCTCACCGCCGCTGTCGCCCACGCACAGCCGGCGCCGGCGGACGCCGCACCGCAACAGGCGAACCGCGCCGAAGCCGTCAAGGCCGCGGGCCGTGTCGATCGTTCGCAATCGAAGCAGGAAGACCCGAACGCCTGTGTCGGCCCGGTCAGCTTCTGCAACATCTACTTCGGCAGCTGAGCATGACGCCGCGTTGTCACGGCCAGGCCCGCATCGCCCGCACGGCATGCATCGCATGCGCGGGCGGACGGCGGTCCGGCCGATCGCCGCATCGCCGCCCCGTTCCACGCCGCTTCGATTGAAGCGGCGCTCGCCGTTTCAGGCGCCGCGCCCCGGCCGCCACCCCACTTCGCGCAACGCATCGAGCAGGCGCGCCTGCCCGAGCCCCTCGACCCGCGCACCGCGCGATTCGACGTCGCCGCCCGCGACCAGCGCATTCACGATCGCTTCCTCCACCGCTTCCGCCGCCGCGACGAACAGCGCGGAAATGTGGTCGTTGTTGACCATCTTCAGATCGGTGGTCGGCGCGCTCTTGCTGCCGTAGTTCGCCGCGGGCAGGCCGTCGTTGCCCGTTGCGAATGCCAGGAAGACGTCGCCGCTCGAATCCTCGGTACCGCCGCCGACGCGTGCGAGCCCGACGCTCGCGCGCTGCGCGAGGCGCGTGCACTGATGCGGCAGAAGCGGCGCATCGGTCGCGAGCGTCACGACGATCGATCCCATGCCCGGCTCGCCTTTGGCGCCCTGGTCGCGGAACGGCGAATGCACGTGCCGCAGCACCTCGCCGACCGGGTAGCCGGCCACCCGCAGCATTTCGCGCACGCCGTAGTTTGCCTGGACGAGCGCGCCGACGGTCCAGCCGCCCGCATCGTTCGCGAGCACGCGCGAGGCGGTGCCGATGCCGCCCTTGAACTCGTGGCAGATCATCCCCGTGCCGCCGCCGACGCCGCCTTCCGCGACCGGCCCCGACTGCGCGGCGGCCAGCGCGCGCTGCAGGTGCGCGGCGCTCACGTGCTGCCCCCAGATGTCGTTCAGCAGCCCGTCGTAGGTTTCCATCACGACCGGCATGCACCAGTACACGCGGCCGGCCGCCGCTGCACGCTCGTTCGCGACGAGCGCGTCGCGCACCGTGCCGACGCTGTGCGTGTTCGTATAGGCGATCGGCGTCGTCAGCAGGCCGGCCTCGCGGATCCATTCGAGCCCCGTCGCGTCGCCGTTGCCGTTCAGCACGTGCACGCCCGCGAAGCACGGCGAATCGTGCGCGGCGCCCGCGCGCGGCTCGATGACGGTCACGCCGGTGCGGATCGATGCGTCGCCGTTCTCGACGTTCAGCGTGCAATGTCCGACCCGCACGCCCGGTACGTCCGTGATCGCGTTGAAGCGGCCCGGCGTGCCGAGCCCGATGCGGATGCCGAGATCCCTCGTGCGCATGATGTAGTTCCTCCAGTCTTTCCGTGGTTCGGTATGTCGATGCTGCAAGGTGTCGATCCGCCGCTCAGAGCGCGCGGAACGCTTCGCTTTGGCGCGCCCATACCCCGTACATCACGAGTGCGGCGGCCAGCAGCCCCGCGATGATGATCAGGTCGGTCGACTTCGTCGCGGTCGCCAGCGTCGTGTACAGCGTGTAGGCCGCGCCGGCCACCGCGACGAGCGGCGTCACGGGCCACAGCGGCATCCGGTAATGATGCTCGACGTCGCGACGCACGAACCGGCTCGCGAGCGCGGCCAGCCCGACGACCAGGTAGATCAGCAGCAGCAGGTCGACCGTGAACGCGGTCAGCTCGTCGAGGCTCGACACGAACACGAGCCCGGCCGACGGCACCGCCAGCGCGAGCGTCGCGAGCCACGGCGATTGGAGGCGCGGATGGATCGTCGAGAATGCGCGGTTGCAGGCGCGCGACCAGAGTGCATGCCGGCCGCTGCTGTACAGCAGGCGGCCCATCGTGATCACGATCGCGATGATCGCGTTGAACACCGACAGGAAGATCCCGCCGCTGACCACGCGCGACACGGCCGGGTTGCTCAGCGAACGCACCACATAGCCGATCGGGTCGGCACTCTTCGTCAGTTCCGTGAGCGACGGCGCGCCGAGCACGATCGCGGTGAGCGGCACCAGTTCGACGACGAGGATCACGAGCAGCGAATAGATCACCGCCTTCGCGACGTTGCGGTTGCCGCCGCGCAGGTCTTCCGCGAGATACGCGGCCGAGCCGAAGCCGTTGTAGCAGAAGATCGCGGTGCCGATCGCCGGCACGACGGCCGCGAGCGTCGCCGGCACGAGCGCGTTGCCGCTCGCGACGACCGGCGCGATCAGCACGTCGGCGCCGCGATGCGGCGAACCGAAGCCGAGCCCCGCGATCAGCATCAGCACGCCGATCTCGACGACCAGGAACGCGCCGGTGATCCACGCGTTCGTCTTGATGTTCAGCATGCCGAGCAGATAGCTGAGCAGCACGATCGTCAGCGCGACCGACTGGTTGCCGAAGTGCGTGCCGAGCGCGTTGTTCAGGTAGGGCGCGGCGCCGCTCGCGAGCACGGCCGGGATGAACACGCTGACGGACAGCACCGTGATGAAGGTCAGGTAGCCGGGCAGCGTGCCGAACACGCGCTTGGCCATCACGTATTCGCCGCCCGCGCTGCGGTGCGCGGCGCTGAGCTCCGCGTAGCAAAGCGCGAACGCCAGTGCAAGCACGCCGCCGAGCACGAACGACAGCACCGCGCCGCTGCCGGCCTGCTGGATCGCGAACGGCGCGATCACGAAGATCGAGCTGGCAGGCGTCACGCCCGATACGGTGATCATCACCGCATCGCGCACGCTGAGCGTCTGCGACAGCGCGCGCGGCGCGTCTTCCGTTGCAGGCGCCGCTTGCAGGCTACCCGTCGATTCCGACATCATCGCCATTTCGTTCTCCTGTGCTCCTTTGCTGCCAATTTTTGAACACCCATACTCGGGCCCGATTGATTGCGTGGCAGTCTAGGAAGCCAATTTCAGGACCGCTATTCCCCCTTCGTGTTACGCCCTTCCGGTGGTGGTATGGATCGTCTCTTTTCCGAAATCGCGATGCATCAGGCGCTTGGCCGCGCAATCGATCATCTCGGCCAGCCGCGCTTCTGGCGGTTCCTGGTGCTGCTGCTCAACGAAATGGTGCCGTTCGACAACGCGCTCGCGACCGCGGTCGGCCGCGACGGCGTGCCGCTCGTGCTCGACGAATACGACACCGGCGGCACCGACAACGCATCGCCCGTGCCGCTCTACCTGAACGGCGTGTATCTGCTCGACCCGTTCCTGCAGGCCGCGCACGACGGGCTCGCCGACGGCTGCTACCGGCTCGAGGAAGTCGCGCCCGACCTGTTCCGGCAAAGCGAATATTTCCTCAGCTATTTCCGCGATGCGGTCGGCGACGACGAGATCCAGATTCTCGTGCGGCCGAACGCCGATACGCTGTTGTCGCTGTCGCTCGGCGCGGCCGCGCGCTTCGACGTCGAGCCGCTCGGCAAGCTGACGGCCGCGATGCCGTGGGTGCTCGCGGCGATGCGGCAGCACTGGCGGCTGGTGGGCGACGCCGCACGCGCGACGCCCGACGCCGATCTCGGCGCGCGCGTCGAGCAGGCGCTCGCGCGCTTCGGCGCGGGCGTGCTGACCGACCGCGAGATGTCGATCGCGCGCATGGTGCTGCGCGGCAATTCGTCGAAGGCGATCGCCGAGCGGCTGGCGATATCGCCCGAAACGGTGAAGGTGCATCGGCGCCATCTGTACGCGAAGCTCGGGATTTCATCGCAGCCCGAGCTGTTTTCGCGGTTCATCCGGGCGCTCGGGGAAGATGCGGCCGGGTGAACGCCTCGATCGCGGTAGATGGCAACGGGCGCGGAATCGGGCACTATCCGTGCATCGATTCACGCCGTGATCGGCCGGTGAAGCAGGCACGGAGGTTTCGCCGACCACACGGCCGCCCCGATACAGGAGACCCGATTCATGTCGCTCGTTCCGCTCATCGGACTTGGCTGGCTGCTGCTGTGTGCCGTCAGCGCCGCTTCGATCGTGCTCGTGCCGCCCGTGGTGCTGGCCGCCTGCCTGATGGGCAAGGACGTCTGGTCGATCCTGACGCGCGGCCGGCTGCAGTTCGCATTCCTCGCCTACCTGGGCTCCGCGCCGGTGCCGGCGGTCTTCACGTTCCTGCTCGAAGCCGGCACCACGGCCGGAAATGCCGGCGGCGTGGCATCCGACAGCCTGAACGCATGGAACGCGCGGTGCTTTTTCGTTTTCCTCGGCGCGGCGGCGCTGAGCGGCCTGCTGTTGCTGTGCCGGCCGAAAGACCGGCCGGCGGCACACGTCGAGCCGTCGCGGCCTGCGCGATAGTCGGCACGCGAACGCCGCGCCATGCCTCCCGCCCCGTTGTCGGGCAGGGGCACGGCCATGCGCGGCATCCTGCTACCGCCACTTCGCGCCGAGTTGCGCGAGCCCGGCGTTCCGCAGATCGTCCGGCAGCATCACCACGCGGAACTCGCAGTCCGCATTCAACATCAGGAACCACGGCTCCGCGAGCGCCGGGATTTGCGACGGGTCGTCCAGATTGACGATCACGACCGCGCCGCGCCCGCCGCTCTGCTCCGTGAAATACACGGCCTCCGGCTTGACCGCCTCGAGTATTCGCGAGATCACGTCGCCGACGCTGCCGTCGCGCACCAGCGTATTGAACGGCTCGTGAGGAATTCGTATGTTGAGAAGCATGCGCATGACCGTCCTCCGTTGGGTCCGCCCGGCCTGGGCCCTTCAAGCATAGGTGCTGCGCGACGCCGCGCCAGGACGCCGAACACCGTTGCCGGCATGCATTCACGTTCCGACGATTCGACGACACGGCATCGCTTGCACGGTCGTCACTCGCGCGATGCGCGCGTGACCGGCTCGGTCACGCCGGCCCTTGTGCCGAGGCCGCCTCGGCCGTCAGCCCCGGCGACGCGATCGCCAGATGCAACGCCTGCCGCGGCCGCAGCGTCACGTTCAACACCGGTCGCGGCGGCGCCATGCCGGGCGGAACCGACAGCACGTAGCGCTGCAGGAGCATCGCGGCCACCACGGTCATCTCCGTCATCGCCAGATGCTGCCCGAGGCACACGCGCGGGCCGGTGCCGAACGGCATGTACGCGCCGCGCGGCAGCGGCGGCGCGTCGTCGGCGAAGCGCGCCGGCCGGAACGCATGCGGCTCGGGAAACCAGCGTTCGTCGAGATGCATCAACTGCAACGGCAGCATGAACAGCGTCCGCGCGGGAAACTGCCAGGTGCCCAGCGCAACCGGCCGCGATGCGCGACGGCTGATCAGGATCGGCGCCGCCGGGTACAGCCGCATCGTTTCCTCGAGCGTCTGCGTCAGGTAGCGCAATGCCGCGCGCGTGTCGGTGCTCGGCGCGCGACCGTCCAGCACGCGCACGACCTCGTCCCGCGCGGCAGCCTGCACGTCCGGATGCGCCGCCATGCTCCACGCCCACCAGGTCAGCGTGGCAGCGGCCGTCTCGTGTCCGGCCAGGAACGCCGTCATGCATTCGTCGCGCACGGCCTTCAGCGGCCAGACGCGCGCGTCGGCGCGATGCAGCCGCAGCAGGCGCGACAGCAGATCGTCGGGCCAGCCGTGCTCGGCACGGTCGAGACGCGCATGCAGTTGCCGGTCGATCAGCCCGTTCAGCACCGCGAGCGCCCGCGCCTTGCCGTGCTTCCACGGCATCCAGTCCGGTGCGCTCACCGGCTGGTAGAACTCGGCATTGGACACGGCGCTCACCGTGCGCACGGCGGCCTCGGCCACGCGCGCATCCTCGCCGATCGCATCGGAAAACATCGTGCGCATGATCACGTCCATCGCGAGCGACGTCAGCGCGCTTTCGATCGGCCAACGCGCGTCGTGCGCGGGCCATTGCGCGAGCGCATGGCCGGCCGTCGCGGCGATCGCCGGAACGAACGCCTGTACCGGCTTCGGCATGAAATTCGGCTGCAACGCGTGCCGCTTGTCGCGCCATGCGTCGCCTTCGGCCACCAGCACGCTGTGCCCGTGTACCTGCGAGAACACGCGGATGCCGCGCTCCCAGCGCACGAGCGCATCGTGATGCGTGACCAGCAGTTCGCGCACGAGCGCGGGATCGGTCACGGCCACCACGTGCTCGGGCCACATGCGCAAGTGCACGACGTCGCCATGCTCGCGCTGCCAGCCCGCGAGCGTGCCGAGCAGGTCGCGCGACATCGCGCGCAGCAATGACCACCCCGTCAGGCCGGCGCGCGGCCCCGGCGGCCATACGCCGGGCGGGTGAAGCACGGGCGCCGGTGCTGCGGCGCCCGCATGGAAGGGACATGGGGAGGAGGTTCGCGGGTTCATGCGGCGGATTGTCCGCGGCGACGCGGCGGCGGTCTTGAACGCAAACGACATCGACACGCATGCAGGCCGTCCCTATACTCCGGCGTCATGTGCTCCGGCCCGCCCCCGATCCTGCCGTCATGCCCCGATCCGCTCGCGCGCGCGCCGCGCGTGCTGCGCGGCGGCCGCGCGCCGCATGCGCGGCTGTATCCGGCGCCGGCCGCGTTGCAAGGCGCGGTGGTCGCGATCATCTGCCGCGACACGCGCGGCTTCGCGCTGGACGCAGCGCAGCGGCTGACGCACTTCCCGGCGTCACCGCTCGTCTGTCTCGCGTGGTATCGCGCTCTCGACGCGGGGCTCGTCGAGAGCGCGCCCGACGGCCCGCGCTGGCGCGCGTTCGGCGCGTCGGCCACGCTGTCGGGCAGCCAGTCGGCGCCGACCGTCAGCTGGGCGCCGACCACCGGTCAGGGCGGCATCGTCTGCTTCCATGCCGACGCGGCCCGCGTGCTGTTCGGGATCGGGCTGCCCGAGATTCACGAGATGAAGCCGTTCACGTGCAGCACGTCGTATTCGCCGCGATGCGCGCGCAGCCAGGCCGCGCTCTTCAGCGCGAACACCTGCTGCTTGACGAGATTCGACGGCCAGAAGCCGCCGACCTTCA
>NZ_JAAGPK010000012.1:0-97089 GCF_017104685.1 Burkholderia sp. Tr-20355
TGCAATGTGTGGTGGTCGGGCGCGGCGTTCGCGGGCGTCGGCCTGGCCGGTGCGCTCGCGGGCGCGGTGGCCGTGTCGATGCTGATGCTCGGCAGCGCGCCGCCGTCACAGCATGAATCGGGCTATCTGACGACGACGTTCGGTGGTCCGAGCATCGATTGGAGCGATGAATGACTGAACGTGGCTGGAAATTCATCCTCGTCGGCTCGGTCGTGCTGAACGTGTTCATGCTCGGCGCGATCGGCGGCGGTGCCTATCAGTGGTTCTCGACGCATCGCGACCTGCATGCGGCGGGCGCACCGGCATCGCGCACCGCGTTGCGTTTCGCGGCGGACGAATTGCCCGAGGCGCGACAGCGCGAATTCGCCGCCGCGTTGAAGGCGGCGCGCAAGACCGGCCGCGATTTTGCGCGCGAAGGGCGAGACGGCCGGATCACCGTGCTGGACCTGCTCGCCGCGCCGCAACTCGATCGCGCGGCGATCGACGCCGCGCTCGATCGCACGCGCGCGGCCGATACCGCGATGCGTGCGCAGGTCGAGCGCAGCGTCGTCGATTTCGCGGCGACGCTGACGCCCGACGAGCGTATGAAATTCGTCGACGGGTTGCAGCACAGCGGCAACTGGCGCTTGCCGCCGAAGCTGCAGAAGAAGCCTGACCCGCCGGCGAGTCAGTGAGCCTTGCGTGACGGCGGCGCGCGATCCGCGTGGTGCCGTCGCGCGCGCTCGGTCACGTGCAATGCGTGCGCCGTTTCCGCTGGCCTGCGTCGTCATCGTCGTTGTTCGTTCATTCGTGACGTGCGCTGCCGTGCGACGAGCCTTCCGCCGGTCACTGCGCCCGCGTTCCCCGATCGATATTTATTTGCGATTCCCGCGACGGATTTCCCGGTGCGCCCGCGTTGAACAGGGGTACGCACCGCGAGAGAGCACGTCATGGACCACCCGAACGACATTACGCCGGCCGCGATCGCGCTGAACCGCTTCGGTCTCGGCGCGCGCGCCGACGAAGCGCCGCCTGCCGACCCGAAGGCGGCGCTCGTCGCGCAATTCGACCGTTACGATGCGCGGCCCGCCGCGTGGGCCGGCGAGCCCGATGCGGTTGCGCTCGCGACGCGCTTCGCGAGCGCGCGCAACACGATGACGGGCGACGATGCGGCTGCGAAGCGCGCGACCGCGCAGTCGATCCGGCGTGACGGCTACGACGCGTATCGCAGTGCCGTCACCGCACGCATGAACAGCGCGTTGAACACGTCCACGCCATTCCTCGAACATCTCGTGCATTTCTGGGCGAACCATTTCGCGGTGTCGGTCGACAAGGGGCAGGTGGCCGCGTATGCGGGCGCGTTCGAACGCGACGCGATCCGCCCGCACGTGCTCGGTCGTTTCGAGGACATGCTCGTCGCCGTCGAGCAGCATCCCGCGATGCAGGTGTTCCTCGACCAGGCGCGCTCGGTCGGCCCGGACAGCCCGGCCGCGCTGCGCGCCGAGGCACGCAACCCGTCGGCAAGGCGCGGGCTGAACGAGAACCTCGCGCGCGAAATCATGGAGCTGCATACGCTCGGCGTGCGCACGGGCTACACGCAAGCGGACGTGACGGAATTCGCGCGTGCGCTGACCGGCTGGAGCATCGCCGGCGGGCGAGGGCCGCAGCCGGGCGATGCCGCGCCCGGTGCGTTCGTGTTTCGCCCGAAGCTGCACGAACCGGGCACGCGCACGGTGATGGGGCGCACCTACGACCAGCCGGGCGAAGCCCAGGCACGCGCGATCCTGCACGACCTCGCGCGTTCGGATGCGACGGGCCGGCACATCGCGTTCCAGCTCGCCCGTCATTTCGTCGCCGACAATCCGCCGCCCGAGCTGACCGACCGGCTGGCCCGCGCGTTCGATGCGAGCGGCGGCGACCTGCCGACCGTCTATCGCGCGCTCGTCGATGCGCCCGACGCGTGGTCGCCGGTCAATCGCAAGTTCAAGACGCCGTGGGAGTGGGCCGTGTCGTCGCTGCGCGGGCTCGGCTGGCGCGACACGGGCGACCTGAAGGCCGCGCCGCTGCTCGCGCAGCTCGGCCAGCCGGTGTGGCGGCCGGGCTCGCCGGCCGGCTACGACGACGTCGCCGCGAGCTGGGCCGCGCCCGACGCGCTCGTGCGGCGCGTCGAGATTGCACAGCGGCTGGCCGCGCGCACGGGCGACCGGCTCGATCCGCGCACGCTCGGCAACACGCTGCTCGCCGGTTCGATGAGCACGCCGACCGCGACCGCACTGTCGCGCGCGGAAAGCGCGACGACATCGCTCGCGTTGCTGCTCGTCTCGCCCGATTTCCAACGGAGATGACCATGGCCCTGTCACGCCGACAATTCCTGAGCGTTGCCGCCGCCGGCGCGGGTGCGATCCTCGTCGCGCCGCGGATCGTGTTCGCGAACGTCGCGACCGACCGCCGCTTCGTGTTCGTGATCCAGCGCGGCGCGGCCGACGGCCTGAACATCGTCGTCCCGTATGCGGAGCCCGCGTATGCGTCGCTGCGCGGTCCGCTCGCGATCGACACGGCGGCAGCAACGCGGCTCGACGGCACGTTCGCGCTGCACCCGTCGCTCGCGCGGACCGCGCAGCTGTACCGCGACGGGCAGGCGCTGTTCGTTCATGCGATCGCGTCGCCGTACCGCGACCGCTCGCATTTCGACGGCCAGAACGTGCTCGAAACGGGCGGCCGTGCGCCGTACCAGGTGAAGGACGGCTGGCTGAACCGGCTTGCCGCGCTGCTGCCCGCGACGCGTGAAAGCGCGATCGCGTTCGCGCCGACCGTGCCGCTCGCGTTGCGCGGCACCGTGCAGGCCGCGTCGTATGCGCCATCCGGTTTGCCGGCCGCGCCGGACGACCTGCTCGCGCGCGTGTCGTCGCTCTACGAGGCCGATGCGCAGCTCGGCCCGCTGTGGCAGTCGGCGATGGACGCGCGCGGCCTCGCCGGTGATGCGCAGGCGCGGCAGGATCCCGCCGGCGTCGGCAAGCTCGCGGCGACGTTCCTCGCGCGCGACGACGGCCCGCGGATCGCGATGATCGAGACGGGCGGCTGGGACACGCACAGCGCGCAGAACGCGCGACTCGCGAACCAGTTGAAAGCGCTCGACACGATGCTTGCCGCGTTGCGCGACGGCCTCGGGTCCGCGTGGCAGCAGACCACGGTGCTGGTCGCGACCGAGTTCGGCCGCACGGCGGCGGTCAACGGCACGGGCGGCACCGATCACGGGCAGGCGTCGGTCGCGATGCTAGCGGGCGGTGCGGTTGCCGGCGGCCGTGTGATCGCCGACTGGCCGGGGCTGCGGCCGGGTGACCTGTACGAAGGGCGCGACCTGAAGCCGACCGCGTCGCTCGACGCGCTGATCGCCGGCGCGGTCGCCGAAAGCCTGCGGCTCGATCCGCGCCGCACCGCATCCGCGCTGTTCGCGGAAAGCGGCGCGACGCGGCCGATGACCGGCCTGATTCGCGGCGCGGCATGACGCGGCCCAGGCCGCGCTCGTCCTCGCTGGACCATGACATAACAGGGAGAATTGATGATGAAGATCCGGACCGTTTCGTTGGCCATGCTGGTGAGCGCGAGTGCCGTGCTGATGTCCGCCTGCGTGGTCGAACCCGTGCGGCCGCCGCAGCCGGCGCCCGTCGTCGAAGTGGCGCCGCCGCCACCGGCGCCCGGTTATCGCTGGGCGAAGGGGCATTACCGATGGGCCGGCAATCACTGGGCGTGGGTGCCCGGGCACTGGGTGGCCGTGTACTGACCTCGCGTGACGTGCCGAGCGACGGGGAGGCCGGGAAGTGGGGGCGCGTATTGGCGCGGCGGCACGCCGCCTAGTCCCACCCGATCCGGTGTTTCTCCTCCGTTTCGCGATGCCGCCAGTCGTCGTCCGCGTGCAGGTACTGGCTCGTCGTCGTGAGCGATGCGTGGCCGAGGTTGTCGCGCACGAGCCGCAGGTCGACGCGGCCATCGGCCATGTGCGAGCCCGCGCTGTGACGCAGCCAGTGCGCGGACGCCTGTTCGAGCACGCGCGCCTGCTGGTCGCCGGCTTCGCCGTTCGCACGCAACCGGTCGGCCGCCTGCCGGAATACCTGCTTCACGATCCGGTGCAGCGCCGCGCGCGTGAGCGGCTTGCGTACCTGGCCGGCCGGCAGCACGAGTGGCGTCGGTTCGCCGTCGGACGGCAGCGCCGGCATCCCGTGGGCGCGCCGGTAGCGCGCCAGCTCGGCCATCATCTCGTCGGTGGCCGGCACGAGCCGCTGCCGGCCACCCTTGCCCGTCACGTCGAGCCACCAGCGATCGTGCCCGTTCGCGTCGCGCCGGCAGAAGAACTGGCCCATCGTCGTGTCGGCCGCTTCGGTGATGCGCAGCCCGCCGAGATACAGCAGCGTGAACAGCCAGCGCGCGCGATCCGCATGGAAGCGCGTGCGCGCATCGTCGCGCGGCATCGCGGCGATCGCCTCCTTGACCGACTGCCACAGCGGCTGCCCGAGATGGCGCGTGACGCGCGGCGCGGGACGGCGCTGGCGCTGCCGCGACAACGCGAGCGGATTGCCGGCCAGATAGCCGGCCTGCACGAGCCACGAGAACATCACGTTCAGGATCACCAGCGCCTGCCGCTGGCTGGCCGGCGACAGCGGCCCGTAGAACGGCCGCCAGCGCGGATCGTCGCGCGGATGCTTGCGGCCGCCGTTCGCGCACCACAACTCGGCTGGTGCCGGCGCAAGCAGGAACTGCCGGTAGACGACGAGATCCTCGTGCGTGAGCGACGACAGCGGCTTGCCGCAGGCGATCACGGCCCACAGCAGCAGGCGTTCGGCTTCCTTGCGGTAGTTCTGGAACGTGGTCGGCGTATCGACGAAGCGCGCGAGCCACGCGCGCACGGCGTCGAGATCATGGGTTGCGGCGATCTGCGGATGCGCGCTGCCCGAGCGGTTGGTGCCCGTGCGGCCATCGAGCGCCGCCGGCACGGTCAGCGCATCGATCGGCAGCGGGCGCAGCACGGCGTCGGACGGAACGGGAGAGGGCATGCGAGGGGCGGCGCGTTGCGCGAACCGCGCGGACCTGGCCGGGCGGACGATGGCAACGCGTCAAAGCGTATCGGGAAGCGCCGATGGTACCTGAACGGTGCGCGGCAAAGAAAGCGGCGAGTACCGATCGCGATGATCCCGGTCAGCCGGTCAGCCAGTCGATCGGGTGACGGGCACGGCCTACAGCTGGCGCCGTTCCCCAAACCACTTCCTGCTGTTCGGCGTCAATAGCAGCAGCGCGGCGATGACCAGCAGGCAATCCGCCAATCGAAGGGTGGAGCCGGGTGCGTGTTCAAGCATCGAGCGCGTGCTGAGTGCGAGGCTGAGCGAGATCCATCCGAGCGTCCACGTTCTGGCCCAGCGCCTTTGACGGCCCAGGTTGAAGAGCAAGATCCCGCCGATCGCGGGCGCGGCGACCATCGGCAGCATCCATGCGATGCCTGCCCAGAGCACGGGCTTGACGTGAATCGCAAGGAGTACTTCAGGGTGTCGAACCGTGTCGATTATCCCGCGTGCCGCATTGAAACTCGTGATGCACCACACGACGAAGAGCATCAGCCACGCGCCCAGCGTCGCGCCGGGCATCCGTTCCGCAAAGATCGAACGTCTGATCGTTCGGAGTGCCATCTCGTTTGCCCTCGAATCGGATTGGCCGGCCGATGCGGCGGCTCTTGTCGCCCGCGCCGGTTGCGGCTGTCGGGTTGGCTTGTGCCGGCCGATTATGGGGCCACGCGGAACGAGCATGCAACGTGTTTCAGGCATGCCGGTCGCGGTACAGCGGCCATCGTGAGCGTCACCCCAGCGACAGCCCGCTGTTCAACGACATCCGCACCAGCGTTGCCTGCCGCGTGATGCCCGTCTTCGAAAAGATCGCACGCAGGTACGGGGCGCGCGGTGTTCTTGCTGATCGCGAGCGCCAGCACGGTCTCGGCCGGCGTGAGGTCGAACGGCTTGCGCACGACGTCGTGCGGCGTTTGCGACTTGCGCTCGGCATCGCGGATGAAGATCGCGCGCCGGCCCGCGCGGATCGTCCCCGGACCACTCGCTCAACCGTACCGCCCGGATCAGCACGCCGAGAGGGGCTTGCCGGACGGGCGCGACACCGCAATCGCGTGCGCGACCGATAGCGTGATGACACCCGTGCGTTCCGCGCGCACCTGGCGGATCAGCTTCTGCCGCTTGCGGTCCTCCAGCGGATACGACGCTTCGGGCGTGCCGCCGCGCACGAGCGGGCCGTCGCATTCGGCGAAGATCTCGTCCGCGGCGAAATGCGGGTGGTCAGATGCGTTTTGTAAGCTAATTGTGAACTTTCTCGCCGCGCGGGTCGTCTAATCGGCCCTCCAATGCTCCCAGAGGAACCTCAGATGATTCCCAAGACCCGAATGCTGCTCGGCGCGGCCGTCATTGCCGGCAGCACGCTCCTCGCCGGATGCCAGACCGACGCGGCCGCCACGGCATCCGGTGCTGCCCGCGCGGCCGACGCCAGGCCCGTGACCAAGACCGTCTACGTCGCGCCGCAGTCCGCGCGCTGCACGGGCGTCGCGCCGATGGAGTGCCTGCAGGTGCGCGGCAGTCCGAGCGAGCCGTGGAGCCTGTGGTACGCCGGCATCGAAGGGTTCGCGTACCAGCCCGGTTACCTGTACACGCTCGAAATCGACGAATACCGCGTCGCGCAGCCGCCGGCCGACGGCTCGTCGATCCGCTGGGTACTCAAGCGCGTCGTCGAACGCCGTCAGGCGAACTGACGGCGGCGTTCATGCCGAGGGCCGCGCCGCCGCACCGGCCGGCGGCGCGGCCGTATCGATCCGCCGGAACACGGCGGACGACAGCAGCGTCACCGCCCCCATGCACGCGAACGACAGCATGAACCCGTGCGCCATCGAGCCCCAACCGGCGGCGAACAGGTTCACGAGCCCGCCGCCGATCGACACGCCCAGGCCCATCGCGAGCATCTGCATCATCGTGAACAGGCTGTTGCCGCTGCCGGCGTCGGCATGCGACAGCCCCTTGAGCGTCACGCCGTTCATCGCCGCGAACTGCATCGAGTTCGCCGTGCCGAACACGATCAGCAGCACGCCTTCCAGCACCGGCGCGGGCCGTGCCGATACCAGCGCGAATCCGGCGATCGCGCAGCCGACGATCGCCGTGTTCACGACCAGAAACGCCGCATAGCCGAACCGCTTCACGAGCGGCGCGATCCAGCGTTTCGCGATCACGCCCGCGATCGCGGCCGGCATCATCATCAACCCCGACTGCAGCGGCGTATAGCCGAGCTGCACCTGCATCAGCAGCGGCAGCAGGAACGGCACCGAACTCGTGCCGATCCGGCACAGCAGGTTGCCGAGCAGCCCGGACCCGAAATTCGGCTCGCGGAACAGTCCGAGCCGGAACAGCGGCTGCGCGCGCCGCCGCGCATGCGGCAGGTACGCGAGCGCGCTCGCGAGGCCGACCACGGCGAGCCCGGCCGCCCACACGGCACGATGCGCAGGCATCGGCGGGTCGATCGCGAGCGACAGCGCGATCATCGCGGCCGACAGCAGCGCACAGCCGACGAAGTCGAACGGCGGCGGCTGCGTCGCCTGGTCGTGCGGCAGGTAGCGCTGTACCGCGATGAAGCCGACCACGCCGACCGGCACGTTGACGATGAACACCCAGTGCCATGAAATCGCCTGTGTGAGCCAGCCGCCGAGCGTCGGCCCGACGATCGGGCCGAGCTGGCCGGCGATCGACACGAACGCGATCGCCGCGACGTACTGTTCGCCCGGCACGCGACGCAGCACGGCGAGCCGCCCGATCGGCAGCAGCATCGAGCCGCCGATGCCCTGCACGGCGCGCGCGACGACGAGCTGGCCGAGCGTATGGGACGCCGCGCAGCCGATCGACGCGAGCACGAACACGAGTATCGCGACCGAAAACACGCGGCGCGTGCCGAACCGGTCGGCGAGCCAGCCGGACGCCGGCGTGAGCATCGCCATCATCAGCGTGTAGGCGACCACGACGGGCTGCATCGCGAGCGGCGACGCATGCAGGCTTTGGGCGATCGAAGGCAGCGCGGTGTTGACGATCGTCGTGTCGAGCGACTGCATGAAGAACGCAGCGGCGACGATCCAGAGCAGCGCGGAGTGTGTGGGTTCCCGGGACATGGCAAAAGGCAGGGTACGACGGCCGGGCCGGCGTCGTGCCGGCCTTCAGGCGTTCGATGGTACCGATTCCGGCGGCTGCCGGGAAGCCGTCCGCGCGTGCCCGGCCCGATGGCCGCGTCCGTCTCCACGGACAAGATGCATGCGCACGCATCGGTATTCACCCTGCCTCGCCATGTGCGGAGTGGCATCGGCGTCGTTTGCGCCCGTTTCGAGGGCACACTTTTGCAACGTTTTTCCAGCGCATTCCTCTGCACACGATTGATCGCCATGGCGACGCGCGTGCGCTGACGGCCGTCCGGCCTCGTTTCACAGGCATCGCGCGATCGGCGTGCAAGACCGTCAATCGCGTCTTTCGGCCTGGCGCGCCGAATACGGATACGTTCCTGAAACATTTTCCCGTCATCGCGACCCGCGTTGCCGCCCGTGCGCGCCGGTCACGCCTTCCCCGCTTCGGTTTGCGCCGCATGGCACGTGGCTTGCGGTTGACCCGGTGCCGCCGGTGCAGACGGATTCGCCAGAACGATTGCACATCGGCGGCATGTAACGACATCGAAACAAACCGGGGATCGGATCGGGGCGCGGGGCGTCGTGTGCCGCGACGCAGGCGCCGCGCATGTCGTATCGGTCATGCGCACGGGGCAACGCGTTCCCGATCCGTCGAACAGCAAGCTTGCTTGCAGGGTGTCGTGCCGGGGTTCGCACCGCGCATCGCGACGAAGGCCGCGTGCGGCGGGGCGTCGCGCCCGGCACATGTCGGGGGAGGCGCCCATGAAAACGACAGTGAACCAATGGGCATTCATCGCGGTGGTGTTTGCCGCGAGTGCGCACGCGCAGGAAATCTACCTGCAGGGCGGTACGCAGGGCGTCGGCATCGGTGCGGCCGTCAGCTTCAATTCGATGCTGGGCGCGCATGCGGATTTCAATGGGATCGATCTTTCGCATGACTTCACGGTGGCCGGCAATCGCTATCAGGACGACCTGAAGCTGCGTCAGGGCGGTTTGTACGCGGACATCTTTCCGTGGCGCGGCAGCGGCTTCCGCGCGACGCTCGGGTTGCGCTTCAACGACGACGAGCTTCGCGGCGTGTCGGTACCGACCAACGGCACGTACGTGTTCGGCGGCAAGCGCTATCCGGCGTTGCCGGGGATGTATGCGGTCGCGCAAGCGCGTTATCCGACCGTGATGCCGTACGTAGGAATCGGCTACGGGCATCGGCCGGCGTCGAAAGGGCTCGGATTCGTCGCCGATATCGGCGTCGCGTACGGGATTCCGAAATGTTCGTACTCGCTGTCGCCGGAACTGGCCGCCGCGGCCGGACCGGCGAAGAGCCAGATCCTGGTCGCGAGCGGGCTCGATCAACTGCGACAGGTGATGTCGCGATACCGGTGGTATCCGGTCTTGCAGATCGGGATTTCGTACCGGTTTTAGCGACTTGTTTCGAGAAATCGTAACTAGTGGAAAAGAACCCTTGTGGTTACGGGTTTTTTGCTGTTTGCGTTTTATATGCTGATTGCGAGTCAGCCGCCCATGTCGACGTAACTGCGCGCGCCCTGAGCGTGAATCGCGGTCGGACATATGCGCCTGCCCCGTGCCTTGCATATCGCGCAGCGGCCGCATGCCACGTTGAACTGCACGGACACCAAGCCGCCCTTCTACAGGTTCGTGACGTCGGAACCGATCTCGACGGCTTCAACGGTGACTTCATGGCGAGGACGAGCGGACTGTCGCGCTGCGATTCCTGCCGTGGGCACCACAGGTTCACGTGGCACGATGAACAGGCTGGCAAAGCGAAAGTCGTTGTCGCCGAGATCAGCGTTGCGTGCGATCCGCACGTAGTTGACGCCGGGCGCGAACGGAAAGACGTCGTTTGTCTCGTAATAGTGAAAGGCTCGACCATCCTCGCCGAGCAGCGCGGGGCTGCCTTCGCGCGAGGCCAATGCGGCGGTGGCGAGCACGCGTTGCCCAATATGCGCCGTGAGCGTCAGATTGACGAACGTGTCCGAGGTCGTCCTCACGTCTGCCAGCAACGGGACAAGGCGGCAGGCGATCGGTGCCGCGGTGCGGTTCGTCACGACGAAGGTCAGATGCTTGCCGACCAGGATCGACTTGCCGATCATCACGTCCGGATAAGCGGCCGGCGAGCCGAGTGTCGACGAATCCGCCAGGCTGAAACCGCAGGTCAAGTCGAGTTCGAGCCCGACGTCGGCGCCATGCAATTCCGCGAGTTGCGACGCGGACGAGTAGTGTCGCAGTGCCATGCCGGCATATGGAACGCTGCGGCCCGAATCCTCGCGACACGTCTTGTCGGAATAGGTGCCCGGTGCGGTCAGGAACGCCGAAACGAAATAACCCGGCTCGAGTTTTGCCGCGTTGCCGGGTGTATACGACTGGATGTAATCCGGGTTGTCGACCAGATCGAGGACGTTGCCGTATCCGTCGGTTGCCGCCGAATAGCGCGTGCCGGTGCCGTCCTGCACCTGCAGCGCATAGAGAAACTGGTTTTCGTTACGGAAGAAGTTCGCCCCCCGCACGGACGCTTTCCAGATGCAGCCGAGACCATCCGTCAACTCGCCCGCCGACTGATTCGCGGCGAACGAGTGCCGAATCGCGAGCAGGCTGCCCGACACGCTGTCGAAGCCGCCGGTGCAACCTTGCGCGTCGATGTGTGTCGATCGGCCTGCGCCGTCGACGAATGTCTGATTCATGCGGACGACGCACGGATCGCCGCCGTAACCGCAATGGCAGATTGCGAGCAGATCCGTCACGTACGACGTGCGAGACGGCAGCGTTGCATCAGCCGTGCTGCGTACGACGTCGTGCGTGTAGATCTCCATCGAGTTGCGGAAGTCGATTTTCTTCCGGTGCATAGCCGTGAAATAGCTCTTCGCCGATTCGAGAAACCTCGCATGACCGAGCGTATAGAAGTTGCGGACGTAGTCGTTCTTTTTGTCCGGATCGGAAAGCGAGTTCAGGTGCCCGGCGAGCACTTTCTGCATGGCATTCTGGTACTGGTAGATCTTCTCGCGCATCTCGCCCAGTGTCGCGGCGACCGTGTCGGGCGCAAGGGAGAGCTGGTCGCGCATCGACAGGTACACGCCGTACATCGAAACCTGCGCGCCGCAGGCGAGTGCGTGCATCGTCAACCCCTGATATTCGGAACCCTTGATCAGGAACATCGGCGTGAGCATCGTGCAACCGCTCCAGAACGCCGCGAACTTCGCGGTGATGGCGTCCACCATCGACGCCGAATAGGGCGGCGAGTTTCTTCGCACGAATTCGACGAGGAAGTGCAAGTCGTCGTTGATGCCCGCCAGCGTTTGACGCATGATCTCGACGTTGTTTTTCGAAATCTCGTCCGTCGCGATGCGACGGATTATCGTTTCCTCATCCGGCCCGCGCTCGAATAGCGTATTCAGGTGGTTGAACAACAGGTTCAACACTTCGCCGACGAGCGGCCCGGCGGCCGGAATGAACGATGCGAGCGCCTTGATCGTGACTTCGCCGAATGCGATGAGCCCCGGCAGGGTATTGGTCGACAACGCTGCATTGACGATATCCACGATTGCGATTGTCGCCGGCTGGTATTGCTCGATCTGGGTCTTGATTTCGCCGAGCTTCATTTTGAAGCCGGGAACCAGCAAGTCGTTTTCATCGAAAGCATGGACGGGCGGGGCGGCATTTCCCTCGAGCCCCGAGGCGATCGCGCGCGAGCGGGCCGATGGCGTACCGTCATCGCCGCCGCACGCGGCGAGCAGCGGCAGCACTGCACTGCATGCGCTGTACATCAGGAAGGCTCGTCGGTCGATTCGAGGTGTCATCGCGTCTCCGTAGGAAAGTAACGGTGTCACGTGCGGCCAGTGCAATCGGCGACGAACTGGCGGACGTACGGGTACCCGGCGTACCGGGTAACGGGAGCGGATGCGGGGAGCGGCGGTTCGGTTGCCGCCTGCGTGCAGAGAGAGGACGTCGTGATTCTCGACCTCGTGAAGTAGGGGAACGGTAGCATATTCATTGTCGAATCGTCAACGAATGTGAACCTTTAAAGTATTTAGTTTAACGAAATGACTGTTGACTACATGGTCGCCAGTTTGTATCCGCATATTTGACTTATTGAAATTTGTGTAGTGTGTAGTTAAACCTGGCTATGCGATGAGTCGAGCTGTCATCGGTAAAGACTCGCCACAACAGGGAACAGGGTTGTGCAGTGAGCAACTGGAACGGATGAGCGGCTTCGATTGCATGGCCGATTGCGATGCATGATCAAACGCAGTTCGCGATCTCCGCTGGACTGCGGCGGAGCGCGCTTCGTTCGCAGCGATTTACATGATGAAGTTCCTGCAACCCGTACGAGGGAACACACATTCGTATCGGCAAGCGAGGCGACCGACATCTCCGTACCTTGCTCATACACGGTGCTCGCGCGGTACTCCGAACCGCACCAACCAGACATGACAAGAAGCACGCCTGGGCTCTCGCATCGTAATGCCAGACGACGCGCCAATCGGGCCATGGTTGCGATCGCGAACAAGATTGCATGTGTGATCTGGTCGATGCTCGCAACCGGCCGGTCGTATCGGAAATCAGTGTGGCAACGTCACCGGCGATGCGTTGACGAATTGACGAGTGGCACTCCGGTCGATCCGGGCGAGCAGGGAACCAGGCTTTTATAACGGCCCCTGAGGTCTGCCAGTTGTCGAGGCCCGCACGCGTGGAATTCCGGTTGGGCGCTGGGCGATGCCCTGACGCCGGATGGAGGGACGCAATCGACTTCCGTGTCTGTCAACTTCCGTTTGCTGTTGGGAGCAGTCCATGGATGTAGAAAATCGCGTCGCTGATCCCCGTCTTGCGGCAGACCTCCGCGACAGGCGTTCCCCGCGCGGCCTGCCTCGACGCGTATGTGGTCTGCTCTTCGGTGAACTTGCTCTTCTTCACGGCATGACCTCCTGGTCTGAATGACAACGTCATGCCGGAATTTTCCACTGTCAACTGGGACAGTGTTGTGGGCTCGCCTCATTCGCCGAAGCTGTCTCGTCGGCGCGTTTGCGTTGGTGTCGTCATCACGGAGCCGCGGGGCAGGCGGCTGGCGCGCCGCGCTACGGGATAGCGCCGCACGAACCGTTCGCCAGGGCGAGAGGCACGGTATCGGTGTTGACGAAGGACGAGTCCGGAATTGACGCTCTTCAGGCACGTTCGAGCATTTTGATCGCTGCGGCGGCTGCGCCTGCGCGGGTCTCGACATGTAGCTTGCGGAACAGGTGTTCAAGATGCTTGTTCACCGTGCGCGGGGCTATGCCGAGAATGTCGCCGATATCGCGGTTTGTCTTGCCGTGCGACACCCACAGCAGCACTTCGGCTTCCCGTATGGTCAGGCCGAAGCGTTCGGCGAGCGCATTGCAATGCGCCGTGTCGTCTCTTTCCTTGAGGATCACGATCCATTCGCCCGGTTCCGGACCGAGCGTCGCACTGGCCGAGCGACGTATCTGGCCCGTGCTGACTTCGTGCACGGCGTCCCCTTGGGCGCCGCGCGCGAGCCAGTCGATGAACCACATGCGCAGCGGGGCAGGCAGAGTCGGTGGCGCATCGGACCCGCGTGCGTTCTTGGTTTGCCCGGCATCGGCGGGGCCGTCATGCGTAGTCGCGTATGCGGCGATATGATGCGCAGCCTGCGGACTCTGCCAACGAATCGTGCCGTCCGCGCCGACGATCAGCGCCGCGCGTGTGTCGAGCGACAGTGCCGCCTCCGCGTACAACTGCGCACGTGAACGCCGTACGTGGGCGCCGATGCGCGCGCACAACTCCTCGGGCTGCACCGGTTTGGTCACGTAGTCGATGCCGCCCACGCGAAAGCCGCGTACGACGTGCTCACTCTCCGTCAATGCGGTCATGAAGATGACGGGAAGATGCTCGTGCCGTCCGTCCTGCTTGATACGCAGGCATGTTTCGAAGCCGTCCATGTCGGGCATCATTGCATCAAGCAATACCACGTCGGGCGTCACGCGCGCGAGGCGTTTAAGCGCATCCTCGCCGGACAGGGCAACGATAACCGTGTAGCCGTGCGCCTGCAGCGTATCGGAAAGAAAAGCGAGGTTCTCCGGCGTGTCGTCGACGATCAGTATCATGGGCCGTTCGTGCAGCCACGCGGCCGGGTTGTCGGCGAGCGGGGAGGCCGCGATGGTGGTGCGTGCGTCACGCGTTCGAGCCGCGCGCGAGTCGGTCAAGTTCATGCTCGAGTTCCCTTAGCTGAAAACGTTCCGCCAACGAGCGCAACGCGTCGATTTGATGCCGCAACTCGGGCCAGGTCTCGCGCGCGGCGTCGAGCTGTTCGATCACGCCCTGTACGTAGCCGACTTCGAGATGCGCATGCAGGTGTTCGATGAGTTCGCGCGGCCACACGGCGAGCGCGAGCGGCTGCGTCGCGGCCGGTGCGTTTGCCGCCGGAAGTGAGCTCGCTTCGGTATCGGACGCAATCCAGTCGAGTGCAAGCAGTTGCGCAAGCTTGTCGAGCAGCAGATTCACCTGCAGCGGCTTGACCAGATAATCCTTGCATCCGGTCGCGCTTGCGCGATCGCGGTCATCGGCGAACGCGTTGGCGGAGAGCAGAACGATGGGCGCGTTCGACAACTGATTCTCGGAGATCAGGCGACTGGTTTCGTAGCCGTCCATCAACGGCATCGAAATGTCCATGATGATGGCGTCCGCCGTGTGCATCGCAAGCCAGCGCAGCGCATCGGTGCCGCTGGCCGCTTCAGCGACATCGAAGCCAAGCGGCGTGAGCAACTGCACGACGATGTCGCGCTGGTCGTCGAGGTCGTCGACGACGAGAATGGTGCGGCGCGCCCCCGTATAGCCGCGAATCGACGCGAGTTCGGTGCGTGTTTCGGCTGCCGTGTCAACGGCGGGGGCGAACAGGCGGACCACAAAGCGCGTGCCATGCCCGACTTCACTGTCCACTTCCAGGCTGCCGCCGAGCGCTTGCGTGAGCAGGCGGCAGATCGTGAGCCCGAGACCGGCGCCGTGATCGTACGCATGGGCTGCTTCGCCGCGTTCGAACGGCAGGAACAGGCGCTCCAGTTCGCTGGGCGGGATGCCGGGGCCGGTATCGATCACCTCGAATTTGAGTGTATCGAGCACATGACTCACGCGCAGCGTGATCGTGCCGCTCGACGTGAAGCGGATCGCATTGCCGATCAGGTTGGTGAGGATCTGACTCATGCACTTCTGGTCCGTGCGCACGGTGGCGGGAAGCCGACCGACCGTCTGCACGTCGAATGCGAGTGCCTTTTCGAGCGCCTGAGGCCGCAGCATCGACGTAAGGTGGGCGACGAAATCGGCGAGGGATACCTTGGCGATGTTCAACTGAAGCTTGCCTGCCTCGATGCGCGCGATGTCGAGCAGCCCGTCGACGAGCGCGAGCAAATGCTCGCCGCTGCGATGGATCGTGCGCACGGCGTTGTAGCGCATCGGCGTGAGTTCTTCCTTCGCCTGCAGCAGCAATTGCGCGTAGCCGAGAATGCTGTTCAACGGAGTGCGCAACTCGTGGCTCAAACCGGAGACGTAACGGCTTTTGGCCTGATTGGCCGATTCCGCGGCGGCGGTCGCACGCTTGAGCGCCGCGTCGGTCTTCTGATGCGCGTCGATTTCAAGCATCAGCAATTCGTTTTGCCGCTGCGACTCTTCCTGCGTGACGCGGCGGTTTTCGCGCTCCAGCACGAACCACCAGGCCGCGATGCAGCCCACCAGCGAGAGCGCGAGAAAAATATTCAGGAAGCTACCCGAGAGCGCGCGGCCGATCGATGGTCCGGCGGCGATCATCGAAGTCGCGCTCTGCGACCAGATCAGATAGAGCACGCTGCCCAGCACCGCGAGCATGGCGAGCACGAGGCTCGCATAGTGAATGAGGCGCAGCGCGGCGGGGCCGAGTCGCGCGCCCGGCAGCACGCGGTGCAGCGCGCGGTCGGCCTGCGCGGCGAAGCGCGCGTGCGGTTTGCAGCGGTCGTGGCAGCGCGAGTCGAGCGAGCAGCACAGCGAGCAGATCGTTCCTCCATAGGCCGGGCAGTACGCCGTATCGTCCGGTTCGAAGGTGTTTTCGCAGATCGCGCAGCGCAGCGAGGTGGCGTCGCCGGTCGGTTGCGCGGCACGGGCAATGTAATAGCGCCCGCGCGTGAGTACCGCCAGCACGGGCGCGCACGCGAACGCCGCACCGAACGCGATGAACGACGACATCGCCTTGGCGAGCACGCCGAACAGGCCGCTATGCGCGAGCATCGCGACGGCGGCTGCGATCAGCATCGCACCGACGCCCACGGGATTCACATCGTAGAGGTGCGCGCGCTTGAACTCGATATGTCGCGGGCTATAGCCGAGCGGCTTGTTGATGACGAGATCGGCGAACAACGCGCCGATCCACGCAATCGCGATGTTCGCGTAGAGCGACAGCACCTTGGCGATCGCATCGAACACGCCCATTTCCACGAGAAGCAACGCGATCATGACGTTGAACACGAGCCATACCACGCGGCCCGGATGGCTGTGCGTGAGCCGCGCGAAAAAATTGGACCAGGCGAGCGAGCCCGCATAGGCATTGGTCACGTTGATCTTCAACTGCGAGACGATCACGAACAGCGTCATCGCGGGCAGCGCCCAACTCGCGAGCCCCAACGGATCGAGCAGCAGATGATAGGCGACGAGGTACATCTGCGTAGGCTGGGTCGCGTGGCTCGCATCGACTTCGTACTGGAGCGCAATGAAGGCGAGGAATGCCCCGCCCAGCATCTTGAGCGCGCCGGGTACGATCCAGCCCGGCCCCGTCGAGAGCAGCGCGAACCACCAGCGCGTGCGGTTCTTCGCGGTGAGCGGCGGCAGGAAGCGCAGATAGTCCACCTGTTCGCCCACCTGTACGATCAGCGCGAACACGACCGTCGATGCTTGACCGAAGGCAATCAGGCTGAAAGCGCGGCCCTGCGGCGCGAAACCCGCGAAGGTGGTCCACTGCGCGACCAGGTCGGGATGGTGCCACAGCACGGCTGCGTAGGGCAGCACGAACAAGACGAGCCACAGCGGCTGCGTCCAGCTTTGCAGGCGGTTGATCAGCGTGATGCCGAACATGACGATCGGAATCACCACGAGCGAACTCACGACGTAGGCGATCGCCAGGGAAATGTGGAAATACAGCTGGAGCGCAAGCGACATGATGGCCGCTTCGAGCGCGAAAAAAATAAACGTGAACACCGCATACAGCAGCGAGGTGACCGTCGAGCCGATATAGCCAAAGCCCGCGCCGCGCGTGAGCAGATCCATGTCCACGCCGTAGCGCGCCGCGTAATAGCTGATGGGCAAACTGGTGAGCCAGATCAGCACGGACACGGCCGCGATGGCCCAGAGCGTGTTCGTGAAGCCGTAGTTGACGACGAGACTGCCGCCTATCGCCTCCAGCACCAGAAACGACACCGCGCCAATCGCCGTATTGGCCACCCGCAGCTCCGACCAGCGCCGGAACGAGCGCGGTGTGAAGCGCAGCGCGTAGTCCTCGAGGGTTTCGTCGCCAACCCAGGCGTTGTAGTCGCGGCGCACCTTGACGATGCGTTGCGTACCGGGCGCGCCCACTGACGGGTGACTCTGGGACATGAAGATGATCCGAAATGGTGCGAAAGCGGCACGAGCGGGGCGCGAACGGCGTCACGGCGGACCACACCGCTCAGGATCGCCCTGCAATGCAAATTACATTCCAGCACGCGCGCCGGGAATACGTCGATTGACGTATTTCGATCGTCAAATTGGCTTTCTACATTGCGTCCAACCTCGACCCAGCCCGCAGCGACCCGCATCGGGCACCCGATAAGGAGAACGTGATGTCCGCAGACGATCGACTCGATGACGATGCCCGGATGCCTTCGCCACTGCGCCGGAAAATGCTCGGCGGCCTGGCCGCCGCACCGCTGATGGCGCTGGGCCTGCCGCGCGGCGCGTTTGCGCAAACGCCGCCCACGGCGAAGGTCAATACCACGGGCCTCGCGGTGACGGACACGACGGTGACGGTCGGCCAGCTTCATTCGGCCACCGGCACGATGGCGATTTCCGAAACCGGCTCGATCCAGGCCGAACGCCTCGCCATCGAGCAGATCAACGCGATGGGCGGCGTGCTCGGCCGCAAGGTGCAGATCATTCAGGAAGACGGCGCCTCCGACTGGCCGACCTTCGCCGAAAAATCGAAGAAGCTGCTGGAGAACGACCACGTCGCGGCGGTGTTCGGCTGCTGGACCTCGGCCTCGCGCAAGGCGGTGCTGCCGGTGTTCGAGAAGGATAACGGCCTGCTCTATTACCCGACCTTCTACGAAGGCCTCGAACAGTCGAAGAACGTGTTCTACACGGGCCAGGAAGCGACCCAGCAGATTCTCTGGGCGCTCGACTGGGCCTCGAACACCAAGAAGGCCAAGACGTTCTTTCTGATCGGCTCCGACTACATCTGGCCGCGCACCTCGAACAAGATCGCGCGCCGTCATATCGAACAGCATCTGCATGCGAAGGTGGCGGGCGAGGAGTATTACCCGCTCGGCACCACCGAGTTCGCGTCGTTGATGAACAAGATCAAGCTCGCGCGTCCGGACTGCATCTTCGCGACCGTGGTGGGCGGCTCGAACGTGGCGTTCTACAAGCAGCTCAAGGCCGCGGGCATCACGCCGCAGAAGCAGTTCCTGCTGACGCTGTCGGTGACCGAAGACGAAGTGCTCGGCATCGGCGGCGACAACTTCGCGGGTTTCTATTCGTCGATGAAGTATTTCCAGTCGCTCGATAACGAGAACAACAAGAAGTTCGTCGCGGCGTTCAAGGCGCGCTACGGGCAGAAGTCGGTGATCGGCGACGTGACGCAGGCCGCCTATCTCGGCCCGTGGATCTGGAAGGCGGCGTGCGAGCGCGCGGGCAGCTTCGACGTGGACAAGGTGGTCGCGCATTCGGCCGGCATCGAGGTGGCGAACGCGCCGCAAGGTTACGCGAAGGTCGATGCGAACCACCACCTGTGGAGCCGCTCGCTGATCGGAGAAGGGCAGGCGAACGGCCAGTTCAAGGTCGTCGCGCAGTCGGAGCAGCCGATCCAGCCGAATCCGTTCCCGAAGGGCTACATGTAATCCGTCAACCGCAGCGGCGCGGCGGGCCATGATGCCGCCGCGCGAGGAGCGTTCGATGTCCGCTACCGATATTTTCAACATCACGCTGATGCAGGGCTTCGCCGGTCTGAGCCTCTTCAGCGTCCTGCTCCTGATGGGGCTCGGGCTCGCCGTGATCTTCGGCCAGATGGGCGTGATCAACATGGCGCACGGCGAATTCATGACGATCGGCGCCTATACGGTCTACATGTTTTCGTGGTTGTCGCAGAACGTCTGGCACGCGCTCACGCCCGTGTATTTCTTCTTCGCGATTCTCGCGGCGTTCGCGCTGGCCTTCGCGGCGGGCTGGCTCGCCGAATGGGCGCTGATTCGCCATCTGTACAAGCGCCCGCTCGACACGCTGCTCGCCACCTGGGGCCTGAGCCTCGGCATGCAGCAGGTGTTCCGGTCGACCTTCGGGCCGAAGGAGGTGAGTCCGGCGCTGCCCGACTGGCTGATGGGGTCGTGGGAGCCCACGCCCGGCCTCGACATTCCGGTGAGCGGCATGTTCGTGATGGGCCTCGCGCTGCTGATGACGGGCGGGCTGCTGCTCGCGCTTTATCGCTCGCGCTGGGGCTTGCGCGTGCGCGCCACGGTCGCGAACCGGCCGATGGCGAACGCGGCGGGCATCAACACGCAGCGCACCGACCGCATGACTTTCGCGATTGGCTGCGGTATCGCGGGCGTGGCGGGCGCGGCTTTCACGGCCATCGGCTCGACGGGGCCGACGAGCGGCTCGCTCTATATCGTCGATTCGTTTCTCGTCGTGACGTTTGGCGGCGCGGCGAGCCTGCTCGGTACCGTGGCGTCGGCATTCGGCATCGCGCAGATGCAGTCGATCAGCGAGTTCTTTCTCTCGGGCTCGATTGCGCGCGTGCTCACGCTGCTCACCGTCGTGGTGATTCTCATGCTGCGTCCGCAGGGCCTGTTCGCCTCGAAGGTGAGGCGAGTCTAAACACTGCGGCTCACGTCAGCGCGCGTTCATGCGCAAGCCTCATTCACAGCTTCATTCGTATGGAGAGTTGGACATGGAACCCATCCAACCCACGGCGGGCGGCGTATCGCCGCGATCCGGCCCGGGCGCGCCGCCGGCCGGCTGGCGGGCTCGCGCGGCGCGGCTCGACGCGTCGGGCTACGCGGGCATCGTGCTGCTTGCGCTGCTCATCGTGGTCGTGTTTCCGCTCGTGCTCGACACGTTCCGTCTGAACCTGATGGGCAAGTACCTGACCTACGCGTTCGTGGCGATCGGCCTCGTGATCGCGTGGGGCTACGGCGGCGTGCTCAGTCTCGGCCAGGGCGTGTTCTTCGGCCTCGGCGGTTACGCGATGGCGATGTTTCTCAAGCTCGAAGCGTCCGATCCGGCCGCCACACGCACGCAGACCACGCCGGGCATTCCCGACTTCATGGACTGGAACCAGCTCACCGCGCTGCCCGCATGGTGGAAGCCGTTTCATGGATTGCCGTTCTCGATACTCGCGGTGCTCGTCGTGCCGACGGCGCTCGCGTTCGTGATCGGCTACGCGATGTTCAAGCGGCGCGTGGGCGGCGTCTACTTCGCGATCATCACGCAGGCGGTTGCGCTGATCCTCTCGGTGCTCATCATCGGCCAGCAAGGCTATACGGGCGGCGTGAACGGCATCACCGACCTGCGCACGCTGCTCGGCTGGGACATCCGCACCGATCACGCGAAGCTGATCCTGTACTTCGTGAACGCCGCGCTGCTGATCGGCGCGCTGCTCGCCTGCCGCTATGTTCAGCGCAGCAAGCTCGGCACGCTGCTGCTCGCGATGCGCGACAAGGAAGACCGCGTGCGCTTCTCGGGCTACGACGTCGCCATGTTCAAGGTGTTCGCGTTCTGTCTCGCGGCGATGCTCGCGGCCGTCGGCGGCGCGATGTTCACGCTGCAGGTGGGCTTCATGTCGCCGTCGTTCGTCGGCATCGTGCCGTCGATCGAAATGGTGATCTACGCGGCCATCGGCGGGCGCATGTCGCTGGTCGGCGCGGTGTACGGCGCGATTCTCGTCAATCTCGGCAAGAGCTGGTTCTCGGAGAGCTTTCCGAACCTCTGGCTCTATCTGATGGCGGCGATGTTCATCGGCGTGGTGATGGTGTTTCCGAACGGGCTGGCGGGTCTGTACGAAGAACATGTGCGCCCGCGCGTGAGACGTCTGCTCGGCGCGGCGAACAAGGAGGCGTGAAGCATGAGCAATACCGACTTTCTGCTCGCGATCGAAGACCTGACCGTGTCGTTCGACGGCTTCAAGGCGATCGATTCGCTCAATCTCTATCTCGAACGCGGCGAGTTGCGCGTGGTGATCGGCCCGAACGGCGCGGGCAAGACCACGCTGCTCGATCTCATCTGCGGCAAGACCAGGGAAACGGCGGGCAGCATCAAGTTCCGCAACGAGGAAATCACGAAGCTCGCGGAATTCCGCCGCGTGCGTCAAGGGATCGGCCGCAAGTTCCAGACGCCGTCGATTTACGAAAACCTGAGCGTGGCGCAGAACCTCGAAGTGTCGTTTCCGCGCGGTCGCAGCGTGTTTGGCGCGCTCGCCTATCGGGAGGACACCGAAGTGGCCGATCGCGTGCGCGACGTGGCCAGTGAAATCGGCCTCGCCGGCGCGCTCGATCTGGAAGCGGGGCTGCTTTCGCACGGCCAGAAACAGTGGCTCGAAATCGGCATGCTGCTGATGCAGGATCCGGAACTGTTGATGCTCGACGAGCCGATTGCCGGCATGAGCGTGCGCGAGCGCGAACTGACCGCCGACCTGCTCGACCGCATTTGCCGCAACCGCTCGATGATCGTGATCGAACACGACATGGCGTTTGTGGAGCGCATCGCGCACAAGGTCACGGTCATGCATCAGGGGAAGATCCTCGCGGAAGGGCCGATGGCGCAGGTGCAGGCCGATCCGCGCGTGATCGACGTCTACCTCGGCCACTGAGTCGGCAACCGAACGACAACACGGAGAACACATCATGCTGGAAGTCGACGATCTCGTCGTCAGCTACGACCAGAGCGAAGTGCTGCACGGCATCGGCTTTTCCGTTGCGCAAGGCGAAAGCGTGGCCGTG
This sequence comes from Burkholderia sp. Tr-20355, assembly GCF_017104685.1. Taxonomy (NCBI): domain Bacteria; kingdom Pseudomonadati; phylum Pseudomonadota; class Betaproteobacteria; order Burkholderiales; family Burkholderiaceae; genus Burkholderia; species Burkholderia sp. Tr-20355. The sequence goes on from NZ_JAAGPK010000012.1 coordinate 22,387, forward strand.
ATGGGCCGCAACGGCATGGGCAAGACCACGTTGTTCAAGGCGCTGATCGGCATGCTGCCCGCCAATCGCGGCACGGTGCGCGTGGCTGGCGCCGACGTTTCGAAGGACGAGAGCTACCGCCGCGTGTCGAAGGGCATTGGCTACGTGCCGCAAGGCCGGCAGATCTTCGCGTCGCTGAGCGTCGAGGAAAACATTCGGACGGGCCTCGAAAACGCGCAGAGCCAGCAGGTGCCCGACGAACTTTACGCGTTGTTTCCCGTGCTGTTCGACATGAGAAAGCGCAAGGGCGGCAATCTCTCTGGCGGTCAGCAACAGCAACTCGCGATTGCGCGCGCGCTTGCAACCGACCCGAAAGTGCTGCTGCTCGACGAGCCGACCGAAGGCATCCAGCCGTCCGTCATCAAGGACATCGCCAGGGCGCTCAACCAGATTCGCACGAGCCGCAATATCGCCATCGTCGTCTCGGAGCAGGTGTTGAGCTTCGCGCTCGACGTGGCCGACCGCCTGTTCGTGATCGAGGGCGGCCGCTTCGTGCACCAAAGCACGCGTGACGCGGGCGACACCGACCGCATCCGCGAATACCTCTCCGTCTGAGCGCGGCGCGGCGTTCGCGCGCCGCGCCGTATGTCAATCCGCGAACCCAGGAGCCAATGCCATGCCCGAGACTCTCATCAAGGTCGATCTGAACCAGTCGGCCTACGAAAACGAACAGGTACACAACCGCTGGCACCCCGACATTCCGATGGCCTGCTGGGTGAAGCCCGGCGACGACTTCATTCTCGAAACCTACGACTGGACCGGCGGTTTCATCAAGAACGACGACAGCGCCGACGACGTGCGCGACATCGACCTGTCGATCGTGCACTTTCTCTCCGGCCCGGTGGGCGTGCAAGGCGCCGAGCCCGGCGACCTGCTGGTGGTCGACCTGCTCGACATCGGCGCGAAGGCCGACAGTCAGTGGGGCTTCAACGGCTTCTTTTCGAAGACCAACGGCGGCGGCTTTCTGACCGATCATTTCCCCAGCGCGCAAAAATCGATCTGGGATTTTCACGGTGTCTATACGCGTTCACGCCATATTCCGGGCGTGAATTTCGCGGGCCTGATTCACCCGGGCCTGATCGGCTGCCTGCCCGATCCGAAATTGCTGGAGACCTGGAATGCGCGTGAAACCGGCCTGATCGCCACCGCGCCCGATCGCGTGCCGCCGCTCGCGAATCCGCCGTTCGCGGCCACCGCCCACATGGGCAAGCTCGCGGGCGAGGCGCGCGACAAGGCCGCCGCGCAGGGCGCACGCACGGTGCCGCCGCGCGAGCATGGCGGTAATTGCGACATCAAGGATTTGTCGCGCGGCTCGAAGGTGTTTTTCCCGGTCTACGTGGATGGCGCGGGCCTTTCGGTCGGCGACCTGCACTTCAGCCAGGGGGACGGCGAGATCACGTTCTGCGGCGCGATCGAAATGGCCGGCTGGGTGCACATGCGCGTGAATCTCATCAAGGGCGGCATGGCGAAATACGGGATTCGCAATCCCGTCTTTCAGCCCAGCCCGATCACGCCGACCTATAACGATTACCTCATTTTCGAAGGTATTTCCGTCGACGAGCAGGGTGGCCAGCATTATCTCGACGTCACCATCGCGTATCGCCAGGCGTGCCTGAACGCGATCGAGTATCTGAAGAAATTCGGTTATTCGGGCGCGCAAGCGTATTCGCTGCTCGGCTGCGCGCCGGTGCAGGGGCATATCAGCGGCGTGGTGGATATTCCGAACGCGTGCGCGACCTTGTGGCTGCCCACGCAGATCTTCGATTTCGACATTCGCCCGAATGCCGACGGCCCGATCCGGCACATCCAGGGCGGCGTGGATCTGCCGTGTTCGCCGGATCTCGCGAAGGCGTGAGCGGCACACTGAAATGACGCAGGAAAAGGAGGCTGTCATGCCCATCTACGACTTCGAGTGCGCAAGCTGCGGGCCGTTCTCGGTCATGCGCCGCATCGCGGATCGCGAAAAACCGTGCCGTTGTCCCGAGTGCGGCGCGGAAGGCGGGCGCGTGATCGGCGCGCCATCGCTGGCGCTGATGACGGGGGCGCGCCGCGCCGCGCACGCGACCAACGAGCGTGCCGCGCACGCGCCGCGTCAGTCCGACGACGGGCCGCCGCTGCGCCATCGCGCCGGCTGCAGTTGCTGCTCGGGCGGCGCGGCGAAGCTTGCCGGCACGGCGTCGGACGGCCTCAAGCGGCCGGCGGGACGGCCCTGGATGATCAGCCACTAAGGTGTGCCGCGCGCGAGCCGATGCCCGGAAGCAGCGGCCGTCGCGCGCGGCGTCAACGTGTTCGAGGAGGAAGCGTCATGCGACATGGTGATATTTCGAGCAGCCGCGATTGTGTGGGTGTCGCGGTAGTCAACTACAAGATGCCGCGTCTGCACACGAAGGCGGAGGTGCTCGACAACGCGCGCCGCATCGCCGACATGGTGGTCGGCATGAAACAGGGTTTGCCAGGCATGGATCTCGTGGTGTTCCCCGAGTATTCGACCCACGGCATCATGTACGACCGCCAGGAGATGTTCGATACGGCGTCGACGATCCCCGGCGAGGAGACCGACATCTTCGCGGCGGCGTGCCGCAAGGCCAACGTGTGGGGCGTGTTCTCGATCACGGGCGAGCGCCACGAGGCGCATCCGCGCAAGGTACCGTACAACACGCTCGTGTTGATCGACAATCGCGGCGAGATCGTGCAGAAGTATCGCAAGATCATGCCGTGGACGCCGATCGAAGGCTGGTACCCGGGCGACCGGACCTATGTGACGGACGGGCCGAAGGGTCTCAAGATCAGCCTGATCATCTGCGATGACGGAAATTATCCGGAAATCTGGCGCGACTGCGCGATGAACGGCGCGGAGCTGATCGTGCGCTGCCAGGGCTATATGTATCCGGCGAAAGAACAGCAGGTGATGGTCGCGAAGGCCATGGCGTGGATGAACAATACCTACGTGGCAGTGGCCAACGCCACGGGCTGGGACGGTGTGTATTCGTACTTCGGCCATTCCGCGATCGTGGGGTTCGACGGGCGCACGCTCGGCGAATGCGGCGAGGAGGAAATGGGCGTGCAGTATGCGGAGCTGTCGCTCGGGATGATTCGCGACGCGCGGCGTAACATGCAGTCGCAGAATCATCTGTACAAGCTGCTGCATCGCGGCTATACCGGCACGATCAATTCCGGCGATGGCGCGAATGGCGTCGCGGACTGTCCATTCGGGTTCTATCGCGACTGGATCGCGGATCCCGACGCCACGCGTCGCCGCGTCGAAGCGCTTACGCGCGCAACGCCCGGCACGCCGGAGTGCCCGATCGAAGGTATTCCGCATCAAGACTGAGCGCGTGCGTTCCCGGCTTCGTGCGCGCACTTTGCGACCGTGCACCGTGCGCCGATCGACTGTTTCGGGAACCTGTTCGAGGACCATCAGGCGACGCAGCTGACGGGGCAGGGCAACGGGCAGCCGACTCGCGGTTCTACCTGGACATGGCCGACGTGCGGCCGGCGAGCGTCGCGCGCAAGGCGTTCGAGACGCGGATTCGCGACGGGGGCGAGCCGCCGGCGCCGCATCACGTGTTCGAGCCGCGGTAAAAAGACGGGCAGGCCGCCCGAAAACGGGGGCGCATCGGAATGTGCGCCGTCGGCCGGTCACGCCCGCCACGCAAGGCGCACGCGGCGATCGCATGCTGCACTGCATCGAAATGGCTTGACGAAATGGCCACTACGGCGTAGTGTCCATGGTCGAAGTGTTCAAGAAGTTCGATTGCTCATCATTGGCCGCGCTCTGTGCGGCAGTCGTTGGTCTCTCCCTCTTTGATTCTTTCTGTGCCCGTCGCGGGCGCATGTTCAATTATTTGTATTAAGGAAGTATTTGTGGATACCGGTACCGTCAAGTGGTTCAACGAAACCAAGGGCTTTGGTTTCATCTCCCCGGACAACGGCGGCGACGATCTGTTCGCCCATTTCTCGGAAATTCGCGGCACGGGTTTCAAGACCCTGGCCGAAGGCCAGAAGGTCAGCTTCGAAGTGAAGCGCGGCCCGAAGGGTCTGCAAGCGTCGAACATCACGCCGCAGTAAGCCGCAACGGCAGCGGCCGCCAGTCGGTGGCCGTTGCCGGATGGAGTTTCGCGCGAGGCGCCGCCCTGGCGGCGCCGGCGCGTTCCGATGCGCACGACCGATGCATCGCGACATTCACGATGCATCGGTCGTGACGCCTCCCTCCTCGCATGCCTGAACGGCGTGCGACGTAACGCCCTCGCAAAGCGCTCGCCGCTTCGCGAGCGCATCACCGCTTCAACGCATCAACCTGAGCAGACCGCCGCCATGTCGTAGCCGGCGCGGTCCCGACTTGCGCGGCGCTCATCCCGCCGCCGCCACCGACCGCCCGAACGCCGCAACGCGCCGGGCTCCGATCGCAAGACAGGCCTGTGGCCCGTCTGAACGAACCGATCCCCGGCAGCCTGCCGGCGGCCGTCCCGTTACGGGATGCCGCGCCGGGCAGATCGCCGCGGCCGCGGTCTATCACCTTGTCTGGAGGAATTGGTTTGGCAAAAGAAGAACTGCTGGAACTCGACGGAATCGTCGACGAAGTGCTGCCGGACAGCAAATACCGTGTGACGCTGGAAAACGGCGTCGTGGTTGGCGCGTACGCGTCGGGCCGCATGCGCAAGAACCACATCCGGATTCTCGCGGGCGACCGCGTGACGCTGGAACTGTCGGTCTACGACCTCACGAAGGGCCGCATCAACTTCCGTCACAAGGACGCGAATTCCCCGCGTCCGCCGCGAAGCGGCCAGCCGCGTCGTTAAGCGGCCTCGACCGGTGCGCGGCCACTCGCGCACCGGGTCGAAACCCGTCCGGCCACGCGGCCGGACGCACCGGATGAACGACGCGTTGCATGCCGTTCGTCGGTCGCCGGCGGCGCCGTCATGCCGCGGCGGTCCCCACCGCCTTCACCGGCCGCCGCGCGTGCGCAACGCTCAGGCGGCCGCGTCCCGCAGGAAATCCTCGACGATCATCGCGAAGTACGGCGGACATTCCTGCATCGGGTAATGCCCGCAATTCGGTATCGTCACGAGCCGCGCGCCCGGGTGCCACGCGAGAAAGGTCGCCTGCATCGCCGCTGCGTCGATTCCCGGATCCTTGTCGCCGACGATTACCAGAAAGCGCGTGTCGAGCCCGCGGATGTCGTCGACGAAATCCGCGCCCGTCAGCATGTCGAGATACGCGAGTCGGCAACCCGGCGCCACGCGTTCGCGGTTCTGCCGCAACTTCAGGTCGGCCCAGCGCGCCGACAATCCACCCGTCACGAATCGCACGAGCCGCCGAAACGCATCGTCGTCGACCGTCGTGCTCGCGAAGAATGCGCGCGCGTCGGCGCTCAGGCGGTTGCCGGCCGCCGATACCGGACACACGGCGATCGCGCTCTTGATGCGTGACGGCGCATCGGCTGCGAGCCGCTGCGTCGCCATGCCGGTCATCGAATGGCCGATCACGTGAAAGCGCTGCCAGCCGAGACGATCCGCGAGCGCGAGGCAATCGGCGGAAATTTCGTCGACGGTGCATGCGCCGGTCAGGTGGCGGGACGCGCCGTAGCCGCGCAGGTCGACGAACACGTACGTGAAGGCTGTTTCGTCGAGATACGGCAGCGTTGCCGTGTAGTTCGTGTGGTCGCCGAGCCAGTCGTGCAGGACCATCACGCATTCGGGGCCGGCGCCATGCCGCAGGGAGCCGAGCCCGTCGTGGTTGCCGGTCGGGCGGGCGGAGGAGGTGTCGATGGGGTTCATTTCAAGTCGTTTCCGTCTGGTTGGGGAACCAAAACGAAACGCCCTCCCGGCGGACCGGGAGGGCGTCTTGAAAGTGCATCGATCGTATCGGGCCGATCGGCGAAAGTCAACGCCCGACGTGCCTTTCCGCCCGACACCTCGATGCGCTGCGCATCGGCCCGGCGGTTGTCGTCCGACGGCAGCGACGCGATCACTGACCGATATCGTCGGGCTCGCCTATGCGGCCGGGGGCCGTCCATGCCGCGAGGCGGTGCGCACGATGCTTTACGCGCGGGGCGGCGCGGCCGTACACTCGTCGGCAATTCGCGGCCCGCGCGCGTGGCTTGCCATTCCTTCGGTGGCTTTCAGCGGGCCGACGATCGTGCCAGCCGGACATTCGTCGCGCGACGCCAGGAGGCGCCATGAGTGCAGACGCAGCCCCCGCATCCCCGTCCGTTCAGGACCGCATCCGGCACGTGTTCGTGCTGATGCTCGAGAACCGTTCCTTCGATCACCTGTTTGCACTGTCGGGCATTGCCGGCATCGTCGCCGCGTCGCCGGGCAACAGCAACGCGTACGGCGGCGCGGTCTATCCGTTCGGCGGCGGCGCGCCCGACCGGATGCCGACCGATCCGTGCCACGAATTCACCGACGTGCTCGAACAGCTGTGCGGCGCGGGCGTACCGTTCGTGAAAGGGCAGGCCTATCCGTCCATCACCAATTCGGGTTTCGTGTCGAACTACGCGACGTCGCATTCCGAAGGCACGCCGCCGCGGCCGGTCGATGCGGGCAAGATCATGCAGGGTGTCGACGTCGCGACGCAGGCGCCGTCGCTTTACGCGCTCGCGAACGCGTTCGTGCTGTGTGATGCGTGGCATGCATCGATGCCGGGGCCGACCTGGCCGAACCGCTTCTTCCTGCATGGCGCGTCGTCGGCCGGGCTCGACCATTCGCCGACCAAGCAGGAAATGCTGGGATGGGACGGGTTCGACGGTTTTCCGTATCCGAAGGGTTCGATCTTCGGCGCGCTCGGCGACGACAACTGGCGCATCTACCAGGACCAGACGGGCGACCCGCTCGGCCACGTGCCGCAGGTCGCGTCGTTGAAGGGCATCAGCTTCTTCGACATCGACGATCTCGCGCATTTCGACGCCGATCTCGCGGCCGGCTACACGGCGCGCTATACGTTCATCGAGCCCGGTTACGGCGACATCGTGCACGGTACCTATCAGAACGGCAGCTCGCAGCATCCGATGGACGGTCTCGCCGGCGGCGACCGGCTCGCCGCGCGCGTGTACAACGCGATCCGCAATTCGCCGGTGTGGAACAGCAGCCTGTTCGTGATCGTCTACGACGAGCACGGCGGCTTCTACGATTCGGTCGGGCCGGGCGCCGCGCCGCCGCCGAACGACGGCGCGCCCGCGACGCTGAACGCGAGCGGCTTCGGCTTCGACGTGTACGGCGTGCGCGTGCCGGCGATCGTGATTTCGCCGTGGGTCGCGGCCGGGCACGTCGATCACACGCCGTATGACCATGCATCGGTCGCCGCGACGCTCGAGCGGCTGTTCGGCCTCGCGCCGCTGACCGATCGCGACCGCCTCGCCAACGACCTGCTGGCGCTCGTGACGCCTACGTGCCGGACGGATTGTCCGCAAAGGATCGGAACATGAGTACCACCGCCCCGACTCCGGACCCGCGCGATGCGCTACCCGTGCGCGACGGCACGAGCCTGATCGCGTATCTGCACATCCTGAGGAAAGCGCATGCGGCGCTCGTCGGACAGGAGCAGGCGCATCAACGCTTCAGCGAGATCGTCACGCGCGGGCAGGCGCGGCGGTACATCGAGGAACTGATGCCGGTGCTGTTGCACAAGCGTGCCGAGCATCGGGCGCGCAAGCATGGCGGGAAGCATCGTTGAGCGGGGGAAGCGGGACGTACGGAGAGGCAGAAGGGTCACGCTGCGGCGCTCGATGAGTGCGCCAGTTCGAACGGCCCGAATCGGGCACGACACTTTTCCCCGCCACATGTTGGTTCGGCGAGCCTGCGCCGACCGGCTGACAGCGTACTGGCGGTAACCGTTGGGTCGTGTCACGTTGCCATTGTCTGCGCGACGTGTTGCGGCCTTGTCCTCCGCCCGGCCACTACCCGTGCCAAGGACATCCGTCGAATGGGCGGATTTTCCCCCTCTTGGCACAGTGGTGTCGCGGTCGGCAATGCGGATTTCCCTTAGCCACAATATTGGTTGGCGCTGCTCATGCAGCGTATCGGGGCATTTCCGGTATTTGCATTCCTGCTTAGTACTGGTGCTAGCATTTTGTTTGTTTCGAATTGAAAAATAACGATCCAATATCAGAATTAAAAATTAAAGCGATGAATTTGGCGTTGACGAATCGGATGGCAAAAAAATAGAATTCATCGCCGTATCGATTCTTTCGTGAAAATACTTTGACTAAATTCGTGTGGAGCGCTCTCCGTATTAAAAGTTAATGTCGAAAGACGCTGTTGTCGGTATTTCGTCAAGCTGACGTTGTTCGCCGACGGAGACCATTGCTGTACGCAATACGTGACCGAAATCCGGCGTGCGGCGGCCGCCGAGTTTCTCGACGCGTATACGAAGCGGATCGGCGGCCGATGCCAGTCGGACCGTCGCTTGCCGACCATCTGACGGTCGTCGCATACAACCACGCCACATTCGGCTTCTTCCCTATGGAACGCATCACGCTCATGCCCAGGTGGGCCGGGTACGGCTTCGTTTGCGCGAGCTTCGTCGCCGCGGGCTGTACAAAGTCGCCGGAAACGTATCACGGTTATGTCGAAGGGCAGTTTTCCTATCTGTCGGCACCGTATTCGGGAAATCTGAAGACTTTGCGCGCGACACGCGGCGATCGTGTCGAAGCGGGCACGGTCGTTTTCGAAATCGGTGCGGCGGACCTGGAACAGGCAATCAAGCGTCAGTATCACCAGTGGCAATCGTCGCTGGACGTGCTCGGCGACCTGGAGCAGGGCAAGCGTTCATCGGAAATCGATACGGTGAACGCACAGCTCGAACAGACCCGGGCGAACGCCGCGCTTTCCGCGCAACGGCTCGTCCGCGCGGAAGCCGACTACGCGATACAGGCAATCTCGCTCGATCAGCTCGAACGCGAACGTGCGGCGGCCCGGGTGGACAAAGCACGAGTCAGCGAAGTCGCCAGTCAACTGAAGACGGCGCGCCTGCCGGCACGCGACGGTCAACTGCAATCGCAACGACAGAGCGCCGACGCGCAGCAGGCCGAATACGAACGGCTGCAGACGCAATTGCGGCAACTGTCGGTGCAGGCTCCCGGCAAGGGCGTCGTCGTCGATACGTTCTTCACGCCGGGCGAGTGGGTCGTCGCCGGCAACCCGGTGGTGAAGATCCTGGTCGATCTCAATACGAAGGTTCGCTTCTTCGTGCCCGAGGCCGCCCTGGCCAATTTCCGCGTCGGTCGTGTCGTGCGGATCGCATGCGACGGTTGCGAACGCGGCTACACGGCGACGATCAGTCATATCGCGTCGAACGCCGAATATACGCCGCCCGTCATCTACAGCAATGACGCACGCTCGAAGCTGGTGTTTCTCGTCGAAGCGCAGCCCGATACCGTTGCCGCGCGTGGCCTGCCCCCCGGCCTGCCGATCGAGGTGACGCGATGAGTCATGCGATGCCGCTGATCGATGTGCGCGATCTGAACAAGCATTTCGGCACACGGCACGTCGTCAAGAACCTGAGCCTGCAGGTCGGCCGGGGCGAGATATTCGGTTTTCTCGGACCAAACGGCAGCGGCAAGACGACCTCGTTGCGCATGATGTGCGGACTGCTGACACCGGATTCAGGCAGCGGGACCTGCCTCGGATTCGACATCCTGACGGAATGCCGGGAGATCAAGCGACGAGTCGGCTACATGACACAGCGTTTTTCGTACTGGGAAGACTTGACGGTGCGGGAGAACCTCGATTTCGTCGCGCGACTGTATGAGATCGACGCGCGAAAGGAACGCGTCGCGCGGATCCTCGCCGAGATGGGCCTGGAGTCGCGCTCGAACCAGCTGACCGGCTCATTGTCGGGCGGCTGGAAGCAACGGGTGGCGCTTGCCGCTGCGCTGTTGCAGTCGCCCGAACTGCTGCTGCTCGACGAACCGACGGCTGGCGTCGACCCGGGCGTGCGCCGGGTGTTCTGGGAGGAATTGCACCGTCTGGCAGCCCGCGGTATTTCCGTGCTTGTCAGCACGCACTATATGGACGAGGCCGAACGTTGCCACAAGCTGGCCTACATCTCGTACGGCACGCTGCTGGCCCACGGCGAGGCCGGTGATCTCGTGCGACGGCATGCGCTCCACACCTGGTCGGTGTCCGGTGGCGACCTCGTCCGGCTGAACGACCGGCTCAAGGGCCGGCCGGGCGTCGAGCAGGTGATTGCATTCGGTCGTGCACTGCACGTATCGGGACGTGACGAGGCCGTGCTTGGAGCGAGTCTCGCAGCAGTTTGCGGCGCGGGTGTCGAGATTCGCAGAATCGAGACGAATATCGAGCACGTCTTCCTGCATTTGATGAAGGGCACATCCGGGGAGTCCGGCTGATCATGATCCGCATCTCGATTTCCCGCTGGTGGAGCATGGTGACGAAGGAGTTCTTGCAGATCCGCCGCGATCGCGTGACGCTCGGGATGATCGCCGTGTTGCCGATCGTGCAGCTGGCGCTGTTCGGTTTTGCGATCAACAGTGATCCCAGGCATCTGCCGACGATCGTGCTCGCCGACGACACAAGCGAATTTTCGCGATCGCTCGTCGCCGGCATGCGCAACACGGGGTATTTCGACGTCCAGGGCGGCCTGTTTTCCGAACGCGCGGCCCGTGACGCGCTGCAAAAGGGCATCGTGCAGTTCGTGGTCAGCGTGCCGCACGACTTCTCGCGACGGCTGGTGCGCAACGAGCATCCGGAAATTCTGGTCGAGGCGGATGCGACCGATCCCGCCGCAACGGGAAATGCGATCGCCGCTCTCAATACGATGACGCAGACGGTGTTGAACAAGGATTTGATCGGAGCCTTGGTGAGAACCGCGCCTCCGCAAGCATTCTCGGCCCGGGTGCACCGGATCTACAATCCCGCCGGCATTACGCAGTACAACATCATCCCCGGATTGATGGGCGTCATCCTGTCGATGACGATGGTCATGATGACGAGCCTCGCGATTACGCGCGAACGTGAACGCGGAACGATCGAGAACATCCTCGCGTCGCCGGCAACCTCGATCGAGGTGATCTGCGGAAAAATCGTGCCGTACATCCTGATCGGGCTCCTGCAGTGCACGATCATCCTGCTGGCGGCCCGGTTCGTGTTCAGCGTGCCGTTTGAGGGCAATCCTGTAACGGTCTACTGCCTCGCATCGTTGCTGATCGTCGCGAACCTGATGGTCGGCATCGCCATATCGTCGGTCGCGCGGAGCCAGTTGCAGGCGATGCAGATGACGTTCTTCTATTTCCTGCCGAGCGTCCTGCTCTCCGGATTCATGTTTCCGTTTGCCGGCATGCCAGGCTGGGCGCGGCTGCTCGGCAACGGATTGCCGCTGACCTATTTCAACCGGGCCATTCGCGGTGTTCTCCTGAAGGGGAGCGGATGGAACGAAATATGGCCCGATGCCGCGACGATGGTCGTGTTCGCTCTGGTTGCAATGACGGTCGGCCTGCTCGCGTACCGCACCACGCTCGATTGAACGACGATGGCACAACGAACCTATCCACGCCGCCGTGCCTGCCGCGCGATTGCGGTTCTGTCGATCGCGGTCGTCATCGTCGCGGGGCAGGGGTGCAGCCATCCTGCGTTTGTCCCCCGATCCACGAGCGACCTGGCATTGCCGGCCACCTTCATGGGGATGAGCGTCCGCTCGACCGATCGCGACGAGGCCGGCATGCCTGTCGAACGCGACCCGCGCTGGTGGCGGCACTTTGGTTCGTCGGCGCTGGATGCGCTCGTCGAGCAGGCGATGCGGGACAGTCCGTCGATACGGAGCGCGGAGTCGCGGTTGATCGAGGCGACGAAGTATCTTGCGGGACAACAGGGTGCCAGTCGCTATCCGCAGGTCGACGTCGGCGCGTCAGCCAAAAGGGAGCAGTTGAATACTGCGGCCGCCGGTCTGCCGATGATTCCCAACCCGTCCCCGTTCATGCTGTACAACACGAACGTGAGCGTTCGATACGATTTCGATTTCTTCGGCGCACAGCGCCATCGGGTCGAGGCGAAACGGTATGAAGCAGCGCTGAGAAGGCATCAGGCCGACGCCGCGCGCTTGACACTGGTCAGCAATATCATCGCTGCGGTGGTCCGGGAAGGGCGGCTGCGTGACGAAATAGACGTGAACGACGCAGTGTTGCGGAACCGGCGAGCCGTTGGGAAGATGCTGCGCGAACGGCATGAAATCGGCAGCGTCGCGCATCGGGAAACGATCGATGGCGATTCGGACGTCGATCGAATCGAAGCGGAACGGGCGGCATTGCATGCGGAACTGCTGAAAATCCGGTTTCAACTCGCGGCCTATGCCGGTGTTCCATCGCCCGAGTCGCTGCCTCGGTTTCGCCTGGACGACTTGCAATTGCCGCAAGACTTGCCGTCGACGGTGCCGTCGGGGCTCGTGCGGCAACGGCCCGACATTCTCGCAGCGGAGGCGCGCCTGCATATTGCCGGCGAACTGGCCGGCATCGCCACGGCCAATCTTTACCCGCGGATCGAACTGGGGGCGAGCATCGGGTCGTCGCCGCTGGCGCTCGGTCAGTTGTTTGCCGGCGGCGCGACGATCTGGAATATCGGTGCCCAGCTTGGCGCACCGGTTTTTCGCGGTGGAGAATTGCGTGCCGCACGGGATGCGGCGATCGCCGCCTACGATGCCACGTTCGAGGACTATCGGACGGTCGTGCTGGGCGCGTTGCAGAGCGTCGCCGATGCGATGACCGAAATCGATCGCGACGCGATCGCGCTGCAAGCGCGTCGAGCGGTCGCGCAACGGCAACGGACCGTTCTGGAGATGACCCGGCGTCAGTTCGAGAACGGCAGTTCGGATCGGCTTCATGTGCTGCGCGACGAGTATGCATATGATCTGGCGCGGCTCGAGATGATTCGCGTTCGTGCGGCCAGGATGGCCAGTACGGTTTCCTTCTTTGCCGCCGTCGGTGGCGATGCGTATCGTCGGGATTGACTGCCCGTGCGCCGAGCGGGCGTCGGAGTGGGTGACCGCCGGGATGCAGGCCGGGCGGTTCCGTCCCGCGTCAATGCCGAGGCGAGACAGGGCAAGAACCTCCGTTACGCCATCCCCCCGCGTCAGCGCATCGCGGTCGGGGCGGGATCGGCGCGTCCATGATCGGCACGACGAGATCCTCGATGTCGCTCGTGACGACCCACGTATGCCGGGCGTGCGCGGCGACGTCGCGAATCCGCTCGCCGCTTCCGGGATCGACGATCAGCGCGATCGTGTTCTGTTTCGTCATGAGCGTTCCCCGTTGTGGTTACCCGGTCGACACTGTTTCACGCGTACCGGTCAATCGGGACGATACCCGGGCGATTGCGTCACGCATCGCCATTGGCTTAAGATCGACGGGAGTTCACCACACGCGTCCAGCACCAATGAAAAAAAGCATGAGCCTGCGGGTCGCCGTCATCGCCTCGGCTGTTGCGGTATACAGCGTCTACATGCACATCGACCAGCTGATCAGCGGCTGCATGTGGGTCAGGGGCCGTCAGCGCTGCAGTTTCGAAAACAGTGCGAATTTCGAAGGCTGGATGAATCTCGACTTGCTGGTCACGTGCTGCTGGGTCGCCGCGGCGGTGGTGGGCTGGATTTCCGTCGCGCAGGTCGCGAAGAAGCCGGAGTAGCGGCGTGACGTACGTGCCCGATTGGATCGGTACGAAATGTCGGCTTGTCTGGCTGAATCTGTCAATCCGTGACAACGCGTATTCGTCGAGCGGCAGCGGGGGCGCGCTTCGTCCTTTCGAGCGGGTCATGAATCCGTGACCGGTCGATAGCCGGCGCGATCGTGGCGATCCCTGGCGAGAAGCGTTGCATCGCGCGCTGCGCGAAGGGAGGTTCCCATGCAGTTTCCGACGGGATCGGTGGTCGCGCTCAGCTCGGCCTCCGCGACGATGTTCTCGATGGGCATGCTGTTTCTCGGTTACTGGGGATTGCACGAACCGCTGCCCTGGCGGTTCGGCGACTATGTCGTCGTGGTGCTCGCGCTGGCGGGCTTCGCCTGTCTCGCGTGCGTGCCGTTTCTCGCCACCTCGCCGATGAAGACCCCCGGTGACGAATCTCGGATGCTCGTCGCACGGCGCGCGTTTCTGGGCGGCGCGAGTGCGGTGTGGTGTGCGATCGTCGCGTCGTTGCTCGTGTGACGCGACGGGGCGGAGACAGCGACCGGAATGCCGATGCGCACGCGGTTCGATAAGTCATATATGAGGCGCGGAAACACCGATTTAACGCGGGCATTCCTGCTTTGATTTCCCCGATAGCGTGCACTAGATTCGAAGCGTTCATGTGTCACAGAGCGCGAGGTGGAGCCATGACGCCGTGGGAGATTCAGGGCACCGAAATGATCAGCTGCAATTGCTCATACGGTTGCCCATGCCAGTTCAATGCGCTGCCGACCAACGGCAACTGCGAGGCGATGGGCGCGATTTCGATCGACAGCGGTCACTACGGCGATGTGGTGCTCGACGGCGTCCGGATCGCGGTCGTGTTCCATTGGCCGGGCGCCGTCCACGAAGGTCACGGAAAGTGCCAGCCGATCGTCGACGAACGCGCCAGCCTGGCGCAGCGCGATGCCGTGCTGAAGATCATGACCGGTCAGGATACCGATCCGTTCGCGACGATGTTCTCGGTGTACGCGTCGACGCTGGAGCACGCGTTCGATCCGATCTTCGCGAAGATCGATTTCGACGTGGATGTCGATGCCCGGCGCGGCCGGATTCACGTCGATGGCGTGTTCGACCTCGCGGGCGACCCGATCCGCAATCCGGTGACGGGCGACGCGCATCGCGTGCGAATCGACCTGCCGCACGGTTTCGAATACGAACTGGCCGAGATCGGTTCGGGCACGGGGCGCTCGCACGGCAACCTCGCGCTGAATCTCGACGGCACCTATGCGCAGTTCGCGCGGCTGCACCTGAACAATCACGGACTGATCCGGCATCGCGTCGCGGCATGACTCCGCTCGGCATCTGGCTCGGGCGCGAGCGCGTCATCACGCTGCTCGGCATGGCCGCGCTCGTCGCCGTGTGCTGGTTCTACCTGTGGACGGGCGCGGGTACCGGCATGTCGGCGCTGGAGATGACGACGGTCGCGCTCTTTCCGCATCGGCTCGCGGACGACCCGGGCAGCATGGAGCCGTCGCTGCCGACCGTGATCGTGATGTGGTGGGTGATGATGATCGCGATGATGACGCCCGGTGCGGCGCCGCTCGTGATGCTGTACCGGCGCGTGTTGCGGCATCGCGGCAACGGGGAAGCGGGCTCGGCGTTCACGTCGGTGTCGCTGCTGGCCGGTTATCTGACGGCCTGGCTCGCGTTTTCGATCGGCGCGGCGTGGCTTCAGGCACTGCTGCAGCCGGCGGGGTTGATCTCCGCGATGATGCTGTGGTCGAAGAGCGCGGCCCTTTCCGCGTTCGTGCTGGCGCTGGCCGGGCTCTATCAGTTCTCGCCGCTCAAGCGCGCGTGTCTGCGGCAATGCCGCGCGCCGGCCGCGTTCCTGGTCGCGCACTGGCGTCCGGGCGTCGCCGGCAGTTTCCTGCTCGGTGCGCGCCATGGGGCGTACTGCGTGGGCTGCTGCTGGCTCCTGATGGCGCTGCTGTTCGTCGGCGGCGTGATGAACGTCGTGTGGATTGCCGCGTTGTCGCTGTTCGTGTTTGCGGAAAAGATCCTGCCAGGCGGAGAACGTGTCGGCCGCGCGCTCGGCGTCGTGCTGATCGTGTGGGCCGGCGCGACGTTGCTGGTCTGATCGTCCGCGGCTGGCGCCAGCGGCCGTGCACCGGCCGTGATGGTGCTCGCACCGGCAACGCAGTCGTCAACGGGAGACGATCGATGAAGATCCGCTTTCATGCCGCTGCCGTCTTGTGTGCGGTGGCAACCGTTGCGATGCCGGTATTGGCCGCCGGCGACATGGCCGGCATGGACATGGGCGGCAGGAAGATGGCGGCACCGGACGCCGCGCTGACCGATGCCGAGGTGAAGAAGGTCGACACCGGGCGCGGGATGGTCACGCTTCGGCACGGCGCGCTCGACAACGTCGGGATGCCGGCGATGACGATGGCGTTCAAGGCCGGCGATGCGGTGACGATCGGGGCGCTGCGCGCCGGCGACAAGGTCAGGGTCCGGATCGAGCGCGTGGACGGCGTGCTCACGATCGTGAAGCTGGTGAAGGGTCCGTGACGACGGGCGGTGCGGACAGGTTCGCCGCGGGCCGACGATGCGCGGCCCGGCATGCTTTCGCCATTCATGCTACGTAACGCAAGGCCGATGTTACGTCTGCATTGCCGGGACGCAGGTGCGGATCGGCAAGGTCGAGCCGGCGCCGAAGCGATGCGCCGTACCCGAACGCGCCGCCGGCAGGTCATCGCGTCCCGATCGAAAGACTGTTAACGGGGCCGACGGAAATGGCACGGTAGATGCTTGATGGAAGGATCGCGCTGAATAGCAGACGGGGGCTTCCATGCAACATCCATTCATCAAGGCGAATGTCGCGTTCGCCGCCATTGTCGCGGCATGCACGCTGGCTGCGTGTGGTGGCGGAGACATCACGGCACCGCCGCTGGCCGGCAACACCATCGGGACGAGTACCAGCGGGACGACCAGCGGTACCAGTGGGTCGAGCGGTTCGAGCAGCGGTGGTACCAGCGGGTCGAGCGGTTCGAGCAGCAGTGGTACGAGCAGCAGTGGCACGAGCAGCAGTGGTACGAGCAGCAGTGGCACGAGCAGCAGTGGCACGAGCAGCAGTGGTACGAGCAGCAGTGGTACGAGCAGCAGCGGCACGAGCAGCAGTGGCACGAGCAGCAGTGGCACGAGCAGCAGTGGCACGAGCAGCAGTGGCACAAGCAGCAGTGGCACGAGCAGTAGCGGCACGAGCAGCAGTGGCACAAGCAGCAGTGGCACGAGCAGTAGCGGCACGAGCAGTAGCGGCACGAGCGGCGCGCCAGGCACGAATGGCATCATCAGCTCAGTCGGCGGGATCGTGATGGACGCGGGCACCACGCTCGCCGGCGTGACCCTCCCCGGCGTCAGCAGGGGCGTCACCGTCGGGCCTGCCGACACGGTGACCGGTGTCGGCACGATCATCAGCCAGACGTCGAACGTCGTGAGTGCCGGTCTCGGCCAGATCGGCATCGTACCGAACCCGGTCGGCACGACGGTCGCCGGCCTCGGCAACATCGTCGCGTCGACCAGCAACCCCGTCAGCGGCCTCAGCGAAACCGTCAAGGCGCTCGGTACCGGCCCGCTCTCGCCGCTTTCACCGCTTACGACACCGATCAGCGGGCTGCTCGACACGGTGTCCAGCGGTTTGAGAACGGGCGGCACGACGCTCGGCGCGGCGTTGTCGTCGGGCCCGGTCCAGCAGGCGACGCAGGCGATCAGCACGGCGATCACGCCGCTCGTGACGACGGCGGGCCAGCTCACGCAGCAGGTCGGCACCGCCACCGGCCTCGGGCAGCCGGTGGCCGGCCTGCTCGGGCAGGTCGGCGCGGCGGTCACGTCGGCCGGATGGAAGGTGAGCGCCGCGTCGCCTCAGCCGCTCGTCGGCGGCGTCGGCACCCTTGTCCGGGCGGTCGGCAACACGGTTACCAACGTGGGCGGCCTCGTGAATCCGGGCGGCGCGAACGGCGCGGTGCCGATCTCCGGGCTGGTGACGAGCGTGGTCGGCGGCATCCCGGCGACCGTGCACGATGGTCCCGCGACCGGCACACCGGCGGGTGGTCTTGCCAATCCGCTTGCGCCGGTGACGTCGCTGGTCGGAGGCCTGCTCGGCGGCCTGGCCGGCAAGTAGCCGGTGTGCGTCGATCGCGGCGGCGGACAGCCGGCCTGTCATTGACGGGCCGGCTGGCGCCACGCGTGACCGGTCGATGGCGTTCGACGCGCGGCCGGTCGTCTGGCCCTGATCGACGCATCATCCGCGCGTGTCGCCGAGCTTCGATGGCGGTCGTGCGAGCCCGCGCGCCGGCAGCGGCGTCGACATCATGATCGACGTGCGCGTTTCGCCGTACAGGTTGATGCGTTCGATCAATTGTTCGAGATGGGTCATGCCGATCGCGACGAGCCGCATCACATACGAATCCGCGCCCGTCACGTGATGGCACTCGACGACTTCGGGAATCGTCTCCAGCAGCTTGAGGAACTTCGCTTTCGCCGGCTGCGGCACCGTGATGCCGATCAGCGCGCTCACCGGATAGCCGGCCGCGGCCGGATTGATCCGCGCCGTATAACCCTCGATGACGCCGGCCGATTCGAGGCGCTTCACGCGCTCCGTCACCGCCGGCACCGACAGGTGTACCTGGCGCGCCAGTTCCGTATAGCTGATGCGGCCGTTGGCTTGCAGCAGCGACAGTACCTTCCAGTCCAGATCGTCCATCGCGGCGGAGTTTTTAAGGTAGAGCCGCCATTTTTCCTTAAAAACCGCATTCAGCGGTGACCGGACTTTCCCTACGATGCCTGTTCAACCCGTGGATGCCACAAGGAGCAGGCGATGCTGTTCATCAAGTCCGTCGTGATGGGGCTGTCGATCGCGGTGCCGGTCGGCCCGATCGGCATGCTGTGCATTCAGCGCAGCCTGAGCCGTGGTTTTCGGGCGGGGTTCGCGACGGGCATCGGCGCCGCGTGCGCCGACGCGATCTACGGCCTGCTCGGCGCGCTGGGCATTGCAGGCGTCGTTACCGCGTTCCCGATGCTGACCGTCGGCCTGAAAATCGGCGGCGGCGCATTTCTCGTCTGGCTCGCGTGGACCATCTTGCGTCAGCCGCCGGCCGAGGCGGCGCTGCAGCGCGACCTGCCGCGCACGACCGTGCTGCGGGATTTCCTGACGACGTTCGGCCTCACGCTGTCGAACCCGATGACGATCCTGTCGTTCGTCGGGATTTTCGCGGCGCTCGGCCCGCTGTCGGGCACGCCCGGCAGCTCGGTCGGGCCTGCCGTGGCGTGGATGGTCACCGGTGTGTTCGTCGGCTCCGCCGCGTGGTGGCTGTGCTTGAGCAGCGCGACCGCCGCGCTGCGCACGAAGCTGTCGCTCGCGTTCATGCACGGGCTGTCGCGCGTATCGGCGGCCGTCATCGCGGTATTCGGCGCGGTCCAACTGGTCGCAGGCGCGCGCGCGATGATCTAGGCGTCGTTCGACCGGATGGCGTCGATCGTCGTCCGGATATGGGCGAGCAGTTCGAGCATCACCGTTTTCCGAAAGTACTGGTTCATGCGCGTGCTGACGACGACATCGGCCGGCAACGCGTCGATCGCACGCTGGACCGACAACAGATCGTCGGCGAGCCGAGCCGGCGCATCGGGCGGCCACCGGTCGAGCGCCGTGGCGATTTCGTCCGGCCAGAAACCGAACGCGTCGATGCCGCAGCATCCGGCGACGCAGTTCGTCTCCAGCGCATCGAGCAACGGCATGACCGCGGTCAGATGCGGGTCGATTTCGACCGCGCGCCCCTGGCCGCCCGCCAGATCGCCGACTTCGATCCAGCGATCCTTGCCGATGCTGATGTCGTCCTTGTGCGGTTTTCCGTTCATCGCCGGCTCAATTCAAGGCCCGGAAACGGGCATGCATGAAGCGTGCGATCTCCCGGGTGAGTTCGATATCCTCCGGCGCGCCCATGAACCCGCCGTGCGGCATGCCTTCGAACACATGCAGTTCGGTCGGCACTTGCGCGCGCCGCAACGCGCGGTGCAGGCGAACCGCGTTCGACAGGAAC
The DNA here is from genome assembly GCF_017104685.1 of Burkholderia sp. Tr-20355. Taxonomy (NCBI): domain Bacteria; kingdom Pseudomonadati; phylum Pseudomonadota; class Betaproteobacteria; order Burkholderiales; family Burkholderiaceae; genus Burkholderia; species Burkholderia sp. Tr-20355. The sequence goes on from NZ_JAAGPK010000012.1 coordinate 42,131, forward strand.
AGGTCGCGCGTACCGCTCTGGATGAACGTCGGCGGGAAGCCGGCCGAGAAATCGCCGAACAGCGGCGACAGATACGGATGCGCGAGATCGGCGCCGTTCGCGTAGAGCAGGTTGTTCGGCATCAGCGACGCCGGCAGCACGACGTCGACGAGCCGGTTGGTCTCGAAGCTGTCGCCGGATTCGGTCAGATCGGCTTCCGGCGACAGCAGGACGAGCGCGGCCGGCAGCGGCAAGCCTTCGTCGCGGGCACGCAGCACCATCGCGGCCGCGAGATTGCCGCCGGCCGAGCGGCCGCCGATGACGATGTTTTCCGGCGCGTGGCGCGCCAGCACGAACGCATAGGCCGCGATGCAATCGTCGAGCGCGGCCGGATACGGATGCTCGGGCGGCATGCGGTAATCGACACCGTAGCAGCGAACGCCCAGGCGGTCGGCATGCATCTGCGCGCCGGCGCGGCATGCGGCGCCGCCGCCGACGATCAGCGCGCCGCCATGCAGGTCGATGTACGCGCATTCGTCGGAAGCGGCCGCTTCGGGCGTCGCGACGTGCAGGTCCGCATCGCCGGCCCGGATCGTCTCGACGCTCGAACGCAGATGGCCGGCCAGTTGCCCGACCGCGGCCGTGTAATGCGCATCGGCGGCCGCCTTCACGCGCATCCACGCGTCGACATCGTCCGGCGCGGGCATCACGTGCAGCGCATTCAGCGGCACGCCGTCGTCGCCGACCAGGCGTTGCAACGCGGCTCGCGCTTCGTCGCTGATCGACGTGGGGAAGGGCACGACGCGGCTCGGCAGCACGACGCCATCGGGTTTGTCGTTCATCGCTTGAATTCCATCAGGCCCGTCATGCGGCCGAAGGCCAGTGGCGCAGCATCACGTCGAGCGCATCGAGGCTGCGCGACCACGATGCGTCGGAATCCGGTGTGCCGTGCGAGAAACCGCCGGCGCCTTCGAGCGTCACGTAGCCCATGAAGAAGCCGCCGAGCAGGCGGATCGCATGGGCCTGCTCGGCTTCCGGCAGGTCGTAGCTGCGCAGCACGGCCGAGGTCATCATGACGAGCCGCCCGCCCGCGCTTTCGGCGGCGCGCTCGGGGCTCACCGGATGGCGCGCGGCCGCAAAGCGACCGGGGTGTGCGCGCGCATAGTCGCGATAGACGTTCGCGAGCGCGGTCAGCGCATCCTTGCCGGTGCGGCCGGCCAGCGCATCGGCGGCGCGATCGGCCAGCTCCTGCAGCGCGAACAGCGCGATCCGGCTCTTGAGATCGTCGAAACTCGGGACATGGGAATACAGGCTGGCCAGCTTGACGCCGAAATGCCGCGCGAGCGCCGCGCCGGTGAGCGGCTCGAAGCCGGTTTCGTCGGCGAGCCGCGCGCCGGCTTCGACGAGTCTGTCTACGGTAATGCCGGCACGCGCCATGACGAATGCTATGTGAATTAGTCAAAAAACTAATTCTATTAGTTTTTGCCGCGAAGTCAATTTCCCGTACGGTGCCGGCCATGCCGATCCGCCCCGGCGCCCGCGACGCAGGCGCCGGGGCGACCGGCCGTCAGAACGTGTAGGTGATCTTGCCGAACGCGGTGCGGCCGAGCGTGTTGTAGCCGTACGCGGTCATGTATTGCCGGTCGAACAGGTTCGACAGCGACGCCGACACCGTCAGGTGCGAATTGATCCGGTACGACGCGCGCAGGCTCACCGTCAGGTACGACGGCAGATACGTCGTGTTGGCCGGATCGTCGAACGTGGTGCCGCCGTAGAGCAGCGATGCGCCCGTGCTCAGCGCGTGGAGCTTCAGTTCGTCCCACGTGTGGTCGACGCTGAGGCTGACCGTCTGGCGCGGCCGGCGGTTGAGCCAGGTCTGGTTGGTCTCGTCCTGCGGATTCAGGAGGCCGACGGCCAGACTCACCGGCGTCGAGCGGCCGATCGTCCCCTTGTACGACAGGTCGATGCCGCGAATGTGCGAACGGCCGATGTTCATCGGCGAGAACGTTGCCGGGTTGTACGCGATCAGGTTGTTGACGTGCGTGTCGTAGACCGCCGCCGAGAACGTGCCGTACGACGTGTTCGCGTCGAGCGCGGCCTCGACCGACGTGCTACGTTCCGGGCTGAGGTTCGGATTGCCGTAGCCGGGGTAGTACAGGTCGTTGAAACTCGGCAGGCGGAATGCGTTGCCGTACGACACGCGCGCGGTGTAGACCGGCGTGATCGTCCACGACAGCGCGGCGTTGCCGGTGTTCACGCCTTGCCCGGCGATGATCTCGCGACGCCCCGCGAGGAACAGCGTCACGCTGCCGAGCGTGGCCGACTGATGCAGCGAAAACGCCGAGTCGTTGCGCGTCGGTATGCCGCCGGGCGCGTCGATCGGCAGGAATGCCTGTTCGCGCGTGAAATCGTAGGCGAGCTTCGTTTCGCCCGACAGCGGCAGGCCGAACAGGCGGAACCCGTGCGCCTGATGGGTCAGCGACGTCGACGTGCTGATGCGCTGCGAATTGATCTGGTCGGTCGCGAGGGCCGGGTTGTCCGCGTAGATGAACTGGCGGTCGTTCGCATAACCGAACGACTGGTCGAACTGCGTATCGGGCGTGATGTCGAGATGAAATGCGATGCCGGTCGTCAGCTGGTGATCGAGCTCGCGATTCGCATAGCCGCTGTTGTCGTAGGACAGGTCGGAGCGGTGATACAGCGCGAACGTCGAGATCGACCAGTTGTCGCGCGCATAGCCGAGCCGCGCATCGAGATCCTGCGCGTGATACGGATTGCGGCCGGCTTCGTGACCGTAGAAGAAGGGCCGCGTCGCATCGATGCCGGCCGTGTTGTAGTCGTGCAGCCCCAGCGAGTAGGTGACACCGCCGAGCGCGGCCAGCGGCCCTGTCGACGGCAGGGTGCCCGACGTGCGGAACTGCGTGTCGAACGTCTTGTTCGATCCGCCGCCGAACGACACGGTGGTCTGGTTCGGCCGGTTGGCGGCGCGGCGCGTGAAGAGCTGCACGACGCCGCCCATCGCGTTGCTGCCGAACGATGCGGCGGCCGGGCCCGAAATCACTTCCACGCGTTCGAACGCGTCGGCCGGCAGGTCGGCCCACGGCGCGATGCCGGTGGTCGGCGAGCCGATCCGGATCCCGTCGATGAACACGGCGACCTGGCTGGCCGACGAGCCGCGGATGCTGACCGACGCGGACGAGCCGGGGCCGCCGCTCTGCGAGATGGTCACGCCCGGCAGCGTCGCGAGCGCCTGCGTGATGCTCGGGTCGGTCGACGACAGCCGGTCGAGATCTTCTCGCGTAAGCACCTGCGTCGACGCATAGCGCCGGTCGAACGATTCGGGCAGGTGCCGCGTGTCGGTCACGCTGATCGTCGGCAGATCGGCGCCTTCCGCGGGCTGGGCGGGCGGCTGGAGCGCGGTATCGCCGGCGGCATGGGCGAGCGGGGTGAGCAGCGCGGTGGCGGCGGATGTGGCAAGCAGGTAACGAAGGTTCATCAGACAGCGAGAGAAAGCGTGTGGCGCGTAGGGCGGTCGCGAGCGAAGGGCGGGCAGGTTGCGCATGCCGACGGCGTGTCGGCGCGACGCTTCCGGCAGGGAAGCGGATTCGGGAACGAAGGACATCTGACGGATCCTGAGGTCGGGTCGTCCATGCAACGGGCGACCGCCAACGGCGGCGCTTGCGCATCGGGACACCCCGCCCGGTGCGGCTGCTGGACCTCGGGTCGATGGCAGGTCTCCTGGCTCGCGGGTCGTCATCCGTGCGGACCTTCCCGGTTTCCCAGTGGCGCGCAGTGGCACGGATTCGCCGCTCACAGTTGCGGGGGCAGCCGCAGATTCGAGTCGTTGCCCGTCCTGCGTTCCCTTTTGATCCCATCGCTGGGAACCATCAGCGCGCAAGGGTAATGGCGTGCGCTCCCGCACGTCAATTGCCGCGCCGCGCGAAGGTGCGAAAAAACGTCATTCTCCGGCAAGCGCTTTCCGAATCCTTTCGCTTGTGTGTTGGTGTCGCGTTTCTCGTCTGATGAATCGGGAGGGGCAAGCGGCATGCGAGCCGCGTCGTATCGAAGGCGAAACCGTAGGTTGTCCGGTCGACGTCAGCCGGCGCGTTGAGCAGCCCGGGCAGCGGCACAGCGTTGTCGCGGCGCGGATCGCCGAGCCGCATGCCGGTCGGTCGCCGCGGTTGCACGATCGGCCAGCCGAACAGCTGCAGATCGCGGAACAGCCCGCACCGACGACATCCTCGCCGCACGCGACCCGTCGCTGCCGGCGTTCTGATTGCCGGCGGGGCCGGGCGCGGCAGCGGCGCCCGGCGCGCGCCGTTACATGTGCGTGCCGGCGTGCGCGCGGCCGCCCGGGTCGCCGCCCCGATCGGGCGGCGTATTGTTCTGATCGATCTTCGCGAGCACGAAGCCGGCGTGCGGCAACGCGCCGGGCGAGCGGTGCATCGCTTGCGCGACGACGTCGTGCGGCGATGCGGCGGGGAAACCGGATGACGTCGCGCCCGGTTGAGCGAACGCCGAAAGAGAGACAGCCGCCAGGGCGGCGGCGACGATCGCGTGCGTGTTCATGGTGGCTCCTTCACGACTGACTGCGCGACTGACTGCGGGCAACGTCATCAGTCTAGGGCGCGAAACTTAACGCGTCGTGAAGGTGCCATGGCGCACGGATGACAGGATGTTCATGTGCGCCGCGACGCTCAGGCCGGCGTCGACACCAGTGCGCAGAAGTTCTCGAGATCGACGTTGCCGCCGCTGATCACGACGCCCACGCGCTTGCCTTGCAGCGTGTCCTTCATCCGTCGCGCGGCGGCGAACGCCAGGCAGCCGGTCGGCTCGACGACAATCTTCATACGGGTGGCGAAGAAGCGCATGCAGTCGATCAGCTCCGCGTCGGTCGCGGTCAGGATGTCGTCGACGTCGCGGCGGAGGATCGGGAACGTCAGGTTGCCGAGGTATTGCGTCTGCGCGCCGTCGGCGATCGTGCGCGGCGTGTCGATCCGCACGATCGCGCCGGACCGGAACGATTGCTGGCCGTCGTTGCCGGCTTCGGGTTCCACACCGTACAACTTCGCGTGCGGCGACAGCGCGCGGGTCGACAGCGCGGTGCCCGACAGCAGCCCGCCGCCGCCGAGCGGCGCGAACACCGCGTCGAGCGGGCCGACTTCGTCGAACAGTTCCTTGGCCGCCGTGCCCTGGCCGGCGATCACGTCCGGATGGTCGTAGGGCGGCACCAGCGTGAGCCCGTGCCGTTCGGCAAGATCGCGCCCGATCTGCTCGCGGTCCTCGGTGTAGCGATCGTAGGTCACGACGTTGCCGCCATAGCCTCGCGTCGCGGCCATCTTCGCGGCCGGCGCATCCTGCGGCATCACGATCGTCGCGGGAATACCGAGGATGCGCGCCGACAGCGCGATCGCCTGGGCATGGTTGCCGGACGAGAACGCGACGACGCCGTGGCGGCGCTGTTCGGCGTTGAAACGCGACAACGCGTTGAACGCGCCGCGGAACTTGAAGGCGCCCATGCGCTGCAGGTTCTCGCACTTGAAGAACACCTGCGCGCCGAGCGCTTCGTCGATCGTTCGCGACGTCATCACCGGCGTGCGGTGCGCATGGCCTTCGAGCCGGGCCGCGGCCGCGGCGACGTCGTCGTACGTGGGGAGGGTCGGAGAGTTCATGGTTGCTCGAGAGTCGGAAAGGTCAGTCAACTGGAAAGCAGGGCCCCGCGTCACTTCGCGTCGTTGTAGACGGTCGCGCGCGAGACGCCGAGATGCTGCGACACGATCTCCATCGCGCGGCGCACCTCGAGGAAGCCGTCGGCCTTCAGCGTCTGCAGCAGCTCGCGGCGCTGGTCGGTCTTCAACTCGCGCGGCGTCGTCGCGAGGCGCGTCGCGAACGCGTCGATGCGCTGCCGGATCGTGTCCGCCCCGGCCGGATCGAGCGTGTCGACAACGGCCTCGCCGTCCGTGCGGCAGAACTGGTTCAGCATGCCCTGGAAGCCGCGGAACAGCGTGACATCCGCATTCAGGCACAGCGCGGCCACGTAGCGCCCGGTCGAATCCTTGATGCCGATCGACGTGCTTTTCGCGGTGCGGCCGTCCGCGAAGCGGTTCGGGTAGTTCGCGAGCACCTGCGGGAAATCGTCGTCGGCGATGCGGGCGAGGCCGAGTTCGGTCGCGGGATCGCCGACCGCGCGCCCGGACAGATTGTTGTGGATCGCGAGGATCGCGTGTTCCGGCGTGCGCAGGTCGTGCACGACGACCTCGGTGAACGGCGCGAACATCTCGCCGAGCCCTTCGGCGATGCGCTGCACCTGTTCGATCAGCGACGCCTGTTCGGATGACGGTGGCGTGCGGCGCGTGCTCATGCGTTTTCCCGGGGCGACGGGGCGTCGGCCGTTTCCGGCCGCGTGATGTCGGCCAGCAGCGGCCGGGCGATCCGCACGTAGTCGGCCGAGTCGAGCACGACCGAGCGGTCGAGGCGGCCCGCGTTGAAGGCGATCTCCGCGTTGCGTTCGACCAGCGCGGGATCGACGACGAGCGTGACGTTCGCGTCGAATACGAACGGCGGCACGGCGCCCATCACGCAGCGCGTGACGGCGGCCGCGACATCGGGCGACGCGAGCGTCGCCTTGCGGCGGCCAACCGCATCGGCAACCTTGCGGAAGTCGATCTTCAGGTGGCCCGGGATCACGGCGAGCGCGGTCGCGTCGCCGCCGTCCTTGAACGTGCAGAGCATGGCCTTCGCCCCCTGTTCGGGGCGTGTGCCGCGGATCGCGGCGATCACGTCGGATTTACCTTCCGCCGGATGTTCGAGCACGCGGAAACGTGCACCGGACGTATTCAGCAGATCGCACAGCGTGTCGAAAACGGGAGAGTCGTTCATGTCGCTCCGGGCGGGAAGGCGCGCATCGCGGCGCGCGGGGAGCGAGCGTGCCGCTCGCTATCGATGGATTGTCCAAGTATAGACGTTTTGTCATGAGATAGGGCAACAGCGGGTGCGCCCGTGGGGGTCTTTCTCCAACTGCGAAAGGCCGTTTCGTATTGCGAAATCTCCGCGAAGTTCCCGTCGCGCCGCCTTTCCGCCGCTTGAAAACTTGTTTTGCATCGCAAAATCGATCTACTATCTCATTGAAAAACAAGGAAAATTTATATCTTATGTCTTATATAAGAGTTGGCCGAAAGCGCGCCGGACAGGATTAATATTGAGTCCATGCAGTTCGCTTCGTCACACGAAGCGGGCACGCTGAACCCTTTACTCAAATGCGCTTCGTTCCCAGGAGATAGACATGTCCCAATATCAAGACGACATCAAGGCAGTGGCTGGCTTGAAGGAGAACCACGGCAGCGCGTGGAACGCCATCAGTCCCGAGTATGCCGCCCGCATGCGTGCCCAGAACAAGTTCAAGACCGGCCTGGACATCGCGAAGTACACCGCGAAGATCATGCGCGCCGACATGGCCGCGTACGATGCCGACCCGGCCAAGTACACGCAGTCGCTGGGCTGCTGGCACGGTTTCATCGGCCAGCAGAAGATGATCTCCATCAAGAAGCACTTCAACAGCACCGAACGCCGCTACCTGTATCTGTCGGGCTGGATGGTCGCCGCGCTGCGCTCGGAGTTCGGCCCGCTGCCGGACCAGTCGATGCACGAAAAGACCTCGGTCAGCGCGCTGATCCGCGAGCTGTACACGTTCCTGCGCCAGGCCGACGCCCGTGAGCTGGGCGGCCTGTTCCGCGAGCTGGATGCGGCGAAGGACGCGACTGCCAAGGCCGCGATCCAGGAAAAGATCGACAACCACGTGACGCACGTCGTGCCGATCATCGCCGACATCGACGCGGGCTTCGGCAACGCGGAAGCGACCTACCTGCTGGCCAAGCAGTTCATCGAAGCCGGCGCCTGCTGCATCCAGATCGAAAACCAGGTGTCCGACGAGAAGCAGTGCGGCCACCAGGACGGCAAGGTCACGGTGCCGCACGAGGATTTCCTCGCGAAGATCCGCGCGATCCGCTACGCGTTCCTGGAACTGGGCGTGGACGACGGCGTCATCGTCGCGCGTACCGACTCGCTGGGCGCCGGCCTGACCAAGCAGATCGCCGTGACGACCACGCCGGGCGACCTGGGCGACCAATACAATGCGTTCCTCGATTGCGAAGAGCTGTCGGCGGATCAACTGGGTAACGGCGACGTCGTCATCAAGCGCGCCGGCAAGCTGCTGCGTCCGAAGCGCCTGCCGAGCAACCTGTTCCAGTTCCGCGCCGGCACGGGCGAAGCGCGTTGCGTGCTCGATTGCATCACGTCGCTGCAGAACGGCGCCGACCTGCTGTGGATCGAAACCGAAAAACCGCATATCGCGCAGATCGGCGGCATGGTCAGCGAGATCCGCAAGGTGATCCCGAACGCGAAGCTGGTGTACAACAACAGCCCGTCGTTCAACTGGACGCTGAACTTCCGTCAGCAGGCGTACGACGCGATGAAGGCCGAAGGCAAGGACGTGTCGGCCTACGACCGTGCGCAGCTGATGAGCGTCGAGTACGACGAGACCGAACTGGCCAAGCTCGCCGACGAGAAGATCCGCACGTTCCAGGCCGACGCGTCGCGTGAAGCCGGCATCTTCCATCACCTGATCACGCTGCCGACGTACCACACGGCCGCACTGTCGACCGACAACCTGGCCAAGGAATACTTCGGCGACCAGGGCATGCTCGGCTACGTGGCCGGCGTGCAGCGCAAGGAAATCCGCCAGGGCATCGCCTGCGTGAAGCATCAGAACATGTCCGGTTCGGACATCGGCGACGACCACAAGGAATACTTCAGCGGCGAAGCGGCGCTGAAGGCGGCAGGCAAGGACAACACGATGAACCAGTTCTCGTAATCGCCGGTCCCGCAGCACGACGCCAGTCCTTCGGGGCTGGCTTTTTTTTATTCGCTCGATTCCCGCGCCTTGGCCGCGCACGGCCTTCAAGACGTACTGGCTCGTCCGCTACATCGATCTGGTCGAAATCGACGAAGCGTCCGCAGCTGTCCATCATGTCAGCCACGTTGCGCTGGAACGGCGACGTTCCGCACGTAGCGGAAATTGTCCGGCGTATCGATCGCGACGCGCGCATGATGACCGTGCCACACGTTGCGAACTTGCCGCTGCAGCGTGTCGGCTTGCCGGACGAAATCGCGCGCGACGCTGTTCCTCGCGCGTGATGACGTGTCGTATCGCAACGGCGCCGGACTGGCCGTCGACGGCGGGATGGCGGCGGGCGCGTATTACCCCGGATTGCCGGGCGCGCCGTTTTGAGCAGGGGCGTGCGCCGGGCATTCGACCGGGATGTTTGTGTGCGCAACCTAATTCAGGGTTTGCCTGAGTAGCGAAAACGCGAATTCGCCGGGCCTGCATGCGCGTTTTTCATGTGCGCAGCCAGCGGGCCATTTGTTCCGTTTTCACCAAACCCTTGCCCGACGGACGTTTCGTGCGATTCGTCCCCGGCCGCGCTCGGACCGGCGCAGCCGACATGACCTGCCGGCAACGCATGTACCCGCGCATCGTCACAATTGTTTCTTGTTGCAACGCAACGCCCGCCCAATATCGGCGATGGTATGCTGACCGGCATGGAAGTTGTAAGGCAGGTTGCATGCATGGCGAAACTCGCGTTCGCATCTTCTAACGAGACATCACATCCTCTCGCCCGCCTCGCGGCATCGACACGCGCCCCGCGCGCGTGCTCCGCGTCGCGCGTTGCTGCGACCTGCGCGCCGATCGCATCCCCCATCTCGCGGGCTCGCCCGCATCCCCCATCCTCGCCCAATAATCTGGAGACATTTCCATGTCGCAAAACACCATGGCCGAAGCGACGCACGGCCCGCTGATCGCTCCACCGGCTTTCGTCAAACATCGCAAGCTGATCGACTGGGTGTCGCGCATCGCGGCGCTCACGGAGCCCGAACGCGTCGTGTGGTGTGACGGTTCGCAGGAAGAATACGACGCGCTGTGCCAGGCGATGGTCGACCAGGGCACGCTCACGCGCCTGAACCCGGCGAAGCGCCCGAACTCGTATCTCGCGCAGTCGGATCCGTCGGACGTTGCGCGCGTCGAGGATCGCACGTTCATCTGCGCGGCCTCGCGCGACGACGTCGGCCCGACCAACAACTGGATCGAGCCGGCCGAAATGCGCGAGACGCTCAACGGGCTGTTCCGCGGCTCGATGCGCGGCCGCACGCTGTACGTCGTGCCGTTCTCGATGGGCCCGCTCGGCTCGCCGATCGCGCACGTCGGCGTCGAACTGTCCGACAGCCCGTACGTGGCGGTGAACATGCGGATCATGACGCGCATGGGCCGCGACGTATACGACGTGCTCGGCGAGGACGGCGAATTCGTGCCATGCGTGCACAGCGTCGGTCATCCGCTCGAAGCGGGCCAGCAGGATGTGCCGTGGCCGTGCAACCCGGTCAAGTACATCGTGCATTTCCCGGAAACGCGCGAAATCTGGAGCTTCGGCTCGGGCTACGGCGGCAACGCGCTGCTCGGCAAGAAATGCTTCGCACTGCGCATCGCGTCGACGATGGGCCGCGACCAGGGCTGGCTCGCGGAACACATGCTGATCCTCGGCGTGACGTCGCCGGCCGGCAGGAAGTATCACGTCGCGGCCGCATTCCCGTCCGCGTGCGGCAAGACCAACTTCGCGATGCTGATTCCGCCGCAGGGCTTCAACGGCTGGAAGGTCACGACGATCGGCGACGACATCGCGTGGCTGAAGCCCGGCCGCGACGGCCGCCTGTATGCGATCAATCCGGAAGCCGGCTTCTTCGGCGTCGCGCCGGGCACCGGCGTGAAGACGAACCCGAACGCGATCGCGACGCTGACGAAGAACGTGATCTTCACGAACGTCGCGCTGACGGAGGACGGCGATGTGTGGTGGGAAGGGCTGACCGATACGCCGCCCGCGAAGCTGACCGACTGGCAGGGCAATCCGTGGACGCCGGAGATCGGCAAGGAGACGGGCCGCAAGGCCGCGCATCCGAATTCGCGCTTCACGGCGCCGGCCGCGCAGTGCCCGTCGATCGACGACGACTGGGAGAACCCGGCCGGCGTACCGATCGACGCGTTCATCTTCGGTGGTCGACGCTCGACCACGGTGCCCCTCGTGACCGAGGCGCGCGACTGGATCGAAGGCGTGTACATGGCCGCGACGATGGGCTCGGAGACGACCGCCGCCGCGGTCGGCCAGCAGGGCATCGTGCGTCGCGATCCGTTCGCGATGCTGCCGTTCTGCGGCTACAACGTCAGCGATTATTTCGCGCACTGGCTCAAGCTCGGCAAGCAGCTCGAAGCCGCGGGCGCCACGTTGCCGAAGATCTACTGCGTGAACTGGTTCCGCAAGGACGCGAACGGCAAGTTCGTGTGGCCGGGCTTCGGCGAAAACATGCGCGTGCTGAAGTGGATGCTCGATCGTCTCGAAGGCACGGGCGGCGGCGGCGAGCACGCGTTCGGCGTCTCGCCGGCGTATGAAGACCTGCATTGGGACGGCCTCGATTTCACGCGCGAACAGTTCGACGCGGTGACGTCGATGAACGCGGACGAATGGCGCGAGGAACTGAAGCTGCATGCGGCGCTGTTCGACACGCTGAAGCTGCGTTTGCCCGCTGAAATGACCGACACGATGAAGAAGATCGAGGCGCGCCTCGGCGTGTAACGATCCGGATCGTCGTATCGACGTACCAGCGCTGACGTCCCGCCGCCGGCATGCCTCGCCGGCGGCGGGACGTTTTTGCATCCGCGTCGCTTGCTGCGCGCTGCAATGCGCGACGACTTCGTCGACCGCGCATTGCACGTCGCCGCGCCCCGTGTAGATCGCGACATCGGGCAACCGCGGATGCTCGCGGTCGAGCGGGGTACGTCCCGCGGGTTGCCGGCTCTGTGAACGATCGCCGCGAAACAGTCGGCGACGCCCACGTTCTCGTCGCAGACTATCGCCAGCCTTCAGCCGAGATCGAGCGCGTTCGTCAGGTCGCCCGGCGGCGTCGCGCCGCGTGCGGCGAACGCGTTGTTGCGCAGGACCACGCCGTCGAGCGGTGCGAGCCCGTGCACGCGGCTGATGAAACGCAGGATCGAGTTCGTGTCGTACAGCGTGTGATCGACGAAGCCCTGCTTCGCGAACGGCGAGATCACGAGCGCCGGAATCCGCGAGCCGGGGCCCCAGCGGTCGCCGACCGGCGGCGCGACATGATCCCACCAGCCGCCGTTCTCGTCGTGCGTCATCACGATCACCGTGTTTTCCCATTGCGGACCGCGCCGGATGTGGTCGATCACGGTCGCGATGTGACGGTCGCCCGATTCGATGTCCGCGTAACCCGCATGCATGTTCAGGTTGCCTTGCGGCTTGTAGAACGTGACGGCCGGCAGGCGGCCCGCGTCGATGTCGGCGATGAAGTGATTGGTCGACGGATCGTCGCCGAGCCCCGCGTCGCGCAGATGCCGGCGGCGGGCTTCGGTGCCCGGCGCATAGTTCGCGAAGTAGTTGAACGGCTGGTGGTGGTACTGGAAATCGGGCACGGTGCCCGTGTCGCGATGCTCGAGCGCGTACTGCCACGCGCCGCTGTACCACGCCCAGTCGACGTTCTTCTCCGACAGGCGGTCGCCGATCGTCGCATAGCCCTGCGGCGGCATCACGCGATGGTCGGCCGGGTCCGCATACGCGGCGTTGCCCGGGTCGGGCGGCGGCACGTAGCTCGGCTGGTACGGCGGCGCCATCGTGTTCACGCCGTAGCCGTCCGGCGTCAGCGGGCCGTCGGCCGCGAACTTCGGCGGGCCGTCGAGCGCGGACGCGGGCGAATCGTCGGCGAGCTTCAGGCGCGTGCCGGCCGGATCGTCGCCTTCGACCTTCGACAGCAGTTTTGCCGCATGCGGGTGCTTGTGCGCGTCCGGATACAGCGGCGGCTGCGCGGAGATCAGGAACATGTGGTTCATCCACGAACCGCCGAAGGCCGCCATGAAGAAGTTGTCGCACAGCGTGTATTGCCGCGCCAGATTCCACAGCCGCAACGAATCGGCCGAGTTGCGGTAATGACCCATCACGAGGCCGCCCGAATCGGCCCACGCGGCGAACTGGTTGTTGCGGCCGGCCGCGATCTGCATCTGGTTCTGGTAGAAACGGTGCCACAGGTCGCGCGTGATCACGCCGTTCGGCAGCGGCCGGCCCTGCGCGTCGGCGATCCGGAACGGCGCGTTCGGCAGCCGGTCGATGTCGCGCTCGGCGATCGCATAGCGCTTGCCGTCCACTTCCTGCGCCTGCGGCACGAGCCCGCCCCAGATCTTCGGCAGCACCGGCAGCGGCGTCTTGCCGTCGCGATCGAGCTGCTGCGCGTGTTCGGGCCGCACGTCGCCGAGCGGGTACTGGACGCCGGGGAAATCGCCGTACAGGTTCGCGAAGCTGCGGTTTTCCGCGTAGATCACGACGATGTGGCGCACGCGCTGACGCAACGCCTCGTCGATGCGCAGGTCGGCGGCCGAACGCGGCGCGGTGCCCGCGGTGGTTTCGCAGCCGCCGAGCGCGACACCGGCGCCGAGCGCGGCAAGGCCGCCGAGCAAGCGGCGGCGGTCGGGGTCGGCGGGAAGGTCGTCGGGGCGATCGGGGGTATCGGTCACGTCGTGGGCTCCTCGATTGGGCGGGTGGGCGGTGTCGTTCTATGCGCGGCGGCGTCGCTCGGGCTGCCGCGATGCGTGACGGGAGGCAATTGCCGGTCGTGGCGCGGAAAGCGCGGGTGACCGAATTGTCATAAAAATGTCACGAATGCGACTATACCGCGCCGAGTGCCGCGAATGAAAGCCGTTTGTCGGACGCGTCGACGCGCGCGGCAGGCGATGCGGGACGCCCGCGCGCGAGCTAGACTGGATTCAGGGGCGGCGCGTCGTGGCGCGGCGTGCCGCCCGGGTGACGATCGCCCGGCGGCGCCGGCCGACGGCGTCGTCGCGGCGTCGTCGATCCGATGCAGCGAGGCGACCCAGCGAGGCGATGATGGTGCGAATGGCCGTCGTGTTCGCACGGCTGCCGATGCCGCGTGCCGGTTGCGCGCGCGTGTCCGCGTGAGCGCACGCCGCGCAACGCACGAGGCCGGCCCGATGTCATGGACAGGAAATTCGACTATCCGGGATTGCTGATCGCGGCGGGCTTCTTCGTGCTGTTCGCTGCGCAGTTGCTGATGCTGCATCCGGCGTCGGCGCAGATTGCATACAGCGATTTCCACAAGCTCGTCGCCGCGCGGCTCGTCGACGATCTCGAGGTCGGCCCCGCGTCGATCTCGGGCACGCTGAAGATGCCGCGGGCCGGCACGATGCTGTCGGCATCCGAAGCCGCGGCCGTGCAGCAGGCCGGCGCGCCGTGGCGCTTCACGACCAACCGCGTGACCGACGAGCACCTGACCGACACGCTGACCGCCGCCGGCATCCGCTATCACGGCACGCCCGACACGGGCTGGATCGCCGCGCTCGCGTCTTGGCTGCTGCCGCTCGTGCTGCTCGTGTTCGCGTGGAACATGATGTTGCGCAGACGCGGCGGGCTGCAGGACTTCACGGGGATGGGCAAGAGCCGCGCGCGCGCGTACGTGCAGCAGGAAACCGGCATCACGTTCGACGATATCGCGGGCATCGACGAGGCGAAGGCCGAGCTGCAGCAGCTCGTCGCGTTCCTGCGCAATCCCGATCGCTACCAGCGGCTCGGCGGCAAGATCCCGAAGGGCGTGCTGATCGTCGGCGCGCCGGGCACGGGCAAGACGCTGCTTGCGCGCGCGGTGGCCGGCGAGGCGGCCGTGCCGTTCTTCTCGATCAGCGGGTCGGCATTCGTCGAGATGTTCGTCGGCGTGGGCGCGGCGCGCGTGCGCGACCTGTTCGAGCAGGCGCAGCAGAAGGCGCCGTGCATCGTATTCGTCGACGAGCTCGATGCGCTCGGCAAGGTGCGCGGCGTCGGCCCGATGTCGGGCAACGACGAGCGCGAGCAGACGCTCAACCAGCTGCTCGTCGAGATGGACGGCTTCCAGGCAGGCTCGGGCGTGATCATCATGGCCGCGACGAACCGCCCCGAGATCCTCGATCCCGCGCTGCTGCGGCCGGGCCGCTTCGATCGCCACATCGCGATCGACCGGCCCGACGTGAACGGCCGCCGGCAGATTCTCGGCGTGCACGTGAAGCGCGTGAAGCTCGCGGCCGACGTCGACCTCGGCGAACTCGCGTCGCGCACGCCGGGCTTCGTCGGCGCCGATCTCGCGAACGTCGTCAACGAGGCCGCGCTGCACGCGGCCGAACTCGGCAAGCCGGCGATCGGCATGGCCGATTTCGACGAGGCGATCGACCGCGCGCTGACCGGACTCGAGCGCAAGAGCCGCGTGATGAACGCGCAGGAGAAGCTGACCATCGCGTATCACGAAGCCGGTCATGCGCTCGTCGCGGAAAGCCGCGCGCATTGCGACCCGGTGAAGAAGGTGTCGATCATTCCGCGCGGTGTCGCCGCGCTGGGCTACACGCAGCAAGTGCCGACCGAGGATCGCTACGTGCTGCGCCGGAGCGAGCTGCTCGACCGGATCGACGCGCTGCTCGGCGGGCGTGTCGCGGAAGAGCTCGTGTTCGGCGATGTCTCGACCGGCGCGCAGAACGATCTCGAACGCGCGACCGCGATGGCACGCCACATGGTCATGCAGTACGGGATGAGCGAGAAGATCGGGCTCGCGACGTTCGACGACGGCGAGGCGCGCCAGGGCATGCCCGGTGCGTGGCAGACAGGCGCGAGTCGCTGCAGCGAGCATACGGCACGGATGATCGACGACGAGGTGCGCATGTTGCTGGCCGATGCACATGCGCGGGTGGCCGCGACGCTCGGCGAGCGCCGCGACGCGCTCGAGCGTATCGCGCGACGGCTGCTGCAATGCGAGGTGCTCGAGCGCGAGGCGCTGCAGGCGCTGATCGACGGGCGCAGCGAACCGCCGCCGCCGGCAGCGGCGCCCGACGGCACCGCCGGACCGCGCGGCGATGCGCTCGCGCCGGAGCAGGCGTCGGCGGTCGAGCGCGATTTCGTCGCGTGCGGGCCGCCGCGCGAACCCGAACGCTGAATGCGCGTCGCGGGCCCGCGAACGGTGCATGCCGCTGCGGCGATGCGCCGGTCTTCTTGTTCCCCTTTCCAGACACGGAGCCGCCATGAGCGAGGCGCACGTATCGGTCGATGCCGCGCAGCAGGCGCGCTTTTGCTTCGAAGTCAGGTTTGCCGGCACGACGCTGCCGCCGGTGCTCACCGACGAGCCGCCGCCGCTCGGCGACGGGCGCGGGCCGAACCCGGTCCGGCTGCTGGCCACGGCGGTCGCGAGCTGTCTCGCGGCGAGCCTGCTGTTCGCGCTGAACAAGCAGCACGTCGATCCGCAGCCGATTACCGCGCATATCGACGTCGCCATGGTGCGGAACGAAGCAGGGCGCGTGCGCGTGGGCGCGATGAACGTGCGGCTGTCGATCGGCAGGACATGGGCCGATCTCGCGGCGGCGACGCGCGTGCTCGATCAGTTCGATGCGTATTGCGTGGTGACCGAGCGCATGCGCGCGGGCATTCCGATTTCGGCCGACGTGTGCGACGCGAACGGTACGACGCTGGAATGCGCGGCGACCAAGGCGTGACGGTGTGTCAGTGCGTCACGATTCGGTCGCGGCCGCGACTTCGGCCGCTTCGGCGAGCGCGTCGAGAAAGCGGGTGCGCCACCAGTGCACGTCGGTCTGGCGCACGATCGCCATCAGCGCCGAGTGACGCTGGCGGCGCTCTTCGAGCGGCATCGTGAGCGCGCGCTGGATCGCCTGCGCGGTGCCTTGCGTGTCGTACGGATTGACGAGCAGCGCCGGCTTCAGCTGCTCGGCCGCGCCGGCGAAGCGCGACAACACGAGCACGCCCGGATCGGTTGCGTCCTGTGCGGCGAGGAACTCCTTCGCGACGAGGTTCATGCCGTCGCGCAGCGGCGTGACGAGCGCGACGCGGCTCGCGCGATAGAGGCCCGGCAGGCGCTTGCGCGCAACCGTGCGGTGAATGTAGCGCATCGGCATCCATTCGAGTTCGCCGTAGTCGCCGTTGATCGCGCCGCACAGGCTGTCCATTTCGCGCCGCAGGTCGTCGTAGGCGCCGAGATTCTCGCGGCTCGGCGCGGCGATCTGGATCAGCGTCGCGCGATCGCGGTTCTCCGGATATCGTTCGAGCAACTGGCGGAACGCATGCACGCGCTGCGGCAATCCCTTCGTGTAATCGAGCCGGTCGACGCCGACGAGCAACTGGCGGCGCGAATATTCGTCGCGCATCCGGTCGAACATGTCGAGGCCGTCGCGATCGCGTGCGAGCGATTCGAATTCGTCGACGTTGATGCCGATCGGGAATGCCCCGGCCGACAACGTGCGGCCGAACGCGCGCAGGCGGCCGTCCGGCAGCCGCGCGGCACCGGCTTCCGCTTCGACGTAATGCTCGAAGTGCAGCAGATCCGATTCGGTCTGGAAGCCGACGAGGTCGTACGCGAACAGCGAGCGCATCAGCCATTCGTGTTCCGGGATCGCGGCCATGATCGGCGGCGGCGGCATCGGGATGTGCAGGAAGAAGCCGATCGGGTTCGTGCAGCCCATCGCGCGCAGCTCGGCCGCGAGCGGAATCAGCTGGTAGTCGTGGACCCAGATGGTGTCGTCGGGCCGCAGCAGCGTGCGCAGCTTGCGCGCGAACAACTGGTTCACGCGCCGGTAACCGTCGGCGAAGCGCCGGTCGAACTGCGCGAGATCGAGCCGGTAGTGAAACACCGGCCACAGCACGTTGTTCGAGTAGCCGAGGTAGTAAGCGTCGTAATCCTGCGGATCGAGATCGATCGTCGCGAGCTGGATGCCGCCGACGTTCTGGATCTGCACGTCGTCGCCGTGCGCCGGCTGATCCTCGTCGCCGCGTAGCCTGCCGCTCCAGCCGAACCATACGCCGCCGGTTTCCTGCAGGCTGTCTTTCACGGCGACGGCGAGGCCGCCGGCCGCGGCTTTACGGGGATCTGCGATGCGATTGGATACGACGACGAGTCGGCTCACCAGCTCTCCTGACGATTGTTGGGGGAAAGGTTCGTGCGGCCGAGGCGCGAGAAGCTGACGCCGCCATCGACGCGCCGTGCGCGATGCGATGGGGCCGCAGTGCGATCGGGCGGGAGTCAGGGCATGCGATTCGCCGTCCGGTCGAGGGTGCTCTTTTTAGGATACTCGTCATTCGCTCGTTTTAAAAGTCTCCATCGACGAGCGGCGCGGGAGGCAATGCAGCGCGATTTCCATGATGGCGGAATGGCAATGCGCACCAGGCGGGCGGGATCGAAACTTGCGCGACACGGCCCATGCGGCGCGCGTCATGCCATGCGGAGCGTCCGTCCGCATGCGTGCCGTGAACGCGCGGCGCGGACCGGCGACGCGCGAAACGGCGTGCGCGTCGTCGTCTCCCGGGCGTATCGGCTATACGGCGGGTTACACGGCGGCCGGTTGCCAGTGACGCATGTCGGCCTCGTGCGCATGTACGCCGTGCGACGTCACATGCGCACCGGACGGCATCCGGAATGCGGCGACCGTTTCGGACAGTTCGCGGCCCTGCGCCTCGAGCGACTTCGATGCGGCCGCGGCCTGCTCGACGAGCGCCGCGTTCTGCTGCGTCGTCTCGTCCATCTGCGTGATCGTCAGGTTCACCTGGTCGATGCCGCGGCTCTGCTCGGCCGAGGCGGCCGCGATCTCGCCCATGATGTCCGTCACGCGCGCGACGGCCTGCGTGACGTCGGACATCGTCTTGCCGGCTTCCCCCGCGAGCGCCGAGCCGTCCTGGATCGTCTGCACCGACGCGGAGATCAGCTCCTTGATTTCCTTCGCTGCCGTCGACGAGCGTTGCGCGAGACTGCGCACCTCGCTCGCGACGACCGCGAAGCCGCGACCCTGTTCGCCCGCGCGTGCGGCTTCGACAGCCGCGTTCAGCGCAAGGATGTTGGTCTGGAAGGCGATGCCCTCGATGATGCCCGTGATGTCGGCGATCTTCGACGAGCTTTGGCCGATTTCCGTCATCGTGTCGACCACGCGGCCGACCACCGAACTGCCGCGCTGCGCGACGTCCGATGCATTCGCGGCGAGCGTGCTTGCCTGTTGCGCATTTTCCGCGTTCAGCCGCACCGTCGACGTGAATTCCTCCATCGTCGCGGCGGTTTCCTGCAGCGACGCGGCCTGTTCCTCGGTGCGCTGGCTCAGGTCGAGGTTGCCCGACGCGATCTCGCTCACCGCGTGCGCGATGCTGTTCGACGAATCGCGCACGCGCCCGACGATGCCGATCAGCCGCTCGTTCATCGTTCGCAGCGCGTCGAGCAGGTCGCGCGTTTCGTCGTTGCCGCTGACCTCGATGCGGCTGCCGAGATCGCCGTTCGCGACCGTGCGTGCGACGTCCACCGCCGAGCCGATCGGCACCGTGATCTTGCGCGTAAGCCACAGACCGCCGGCCACGGCGACCGCAACCGCGATCAGGCAGATGCCGGCCAGCAGGTTGCGCTCCATCGCGTAGCGGTCCGCGAACTGCTGCGCGAGCGCGAGTTCGCGTTCATGCGTATAGGTTGCATACGCATCGGTCGCGCGCACCAGCTGCGCGAGCAGCGGGCGGCAGTTGTCGTCGATGTCGGCGGTCGCCTCGTCCTTCTTGCCGGCCTGCGCGAGCCCGACGATGCGCAGCGCGACGGGCCCGTAATTGCCCTCGATGCGCACGATGTCGCCCACCAGTTCGCGTGCGCGATCGGAGGTATCGGTTGCGTTCGCCATCATGTCCTTGAGCTTCGCGAGACGTTCCTGGACGTCCTTGTGCGCCTGGTTCACTTCGGCGAGTTCGGCTTCGACGTCCGACGGCTTGGTCACGAGCACGAGGTTGCGCGCGGCGATCGCGCGACGGTCGACCGCGGTGCGGATTTGCGCGGACAGGTTCGCCCGCGCGCTGATGCCGTTCATGTAGCGGGAGAACTCGGCGTTTGTATCGGACAGTGCCTTGAGGGCCATGCCCGACACGATCACGACGACCGCGGCGAGCAGGCCGAAGCCGCCAAGGAGTTTTGTCTTGATGCTCATTCTGGCGATTTTCACGTTGTGCCCCTGCGTGAGTAGTTGGCAAATGGAATTTATTGTTCGACCAGATACGGGCTCGTGCCGGCATTAACGGGTATACCGGATGATTCTTTACCCTTCGAAAACCCTGATATTCGTTTTTTTAGCGCTGGAAGCGTTGTCCGGAGGGGATTCTTGATCCAGATCAAAAAAACGTGGATCGCCCGTGATTCAAGGGTTTATACATGGAATTTGAAACCGGTTTTATTGGTGAAACAAGAAACTTCTATTTTATTTGCTATCGTCTGACGATTTTGATTCGATTTACGGGTGAATAACGGAATTTCGTTTTCGGAAAATCGGGGAGAGCGCCGATCCGGGTGTGCGTCGCTTGATTGGCGCAATGGGCGGGTGAACGGAAACGGGCGCGCCCTGCAGACGCGCCGGAGCGGCCCGCGGCGGACGCCGCGAGCCTTGGGAGGGTCAGAACGTGGTGCGCAATCCGGCCATCACGCTGCGCCCGCCTTCGGGCGCGAAGCCGCGCACGACCGACGTCGAATAGCGGATGTCCTGGTTCGTCAGGTTGTCGCCGCGCAGGTACGCGAGCCAGTGCGTCGGGCCGACGCGGAACTTGTAGGTCAGCATCACGCCGAGCGAGGTATAGCCGTCCGTCGAAAAATCGTTGTCCGGCACGCGATGCTGCGACCACGCGTGCGTGACCTGCGCGCGCGCGCCGAACGGCCCGTAGCCGTAGTCGGCCGCGAGCGTCGCGCGCAGCGGTGCGATGCGCGGCAGCGGCTGGCCCGTGTCGACGTTGCGCGCGTGGGTGTAGTCGGCCGTCAGTTCGAGGTCGACCGTGTGGCCGCGCCGCGAGAACGCGCGCCACTTGCCGTCCAGCTCGACGCCGTAGAACTCGGCGCGCACGCCGCGATAGATCGCCTCGTTGAGCGAGCCGTCGGTGCCGGGCGCGACGGGGTCGCCGTCGTCGTCCACGACGCGGCCGGTGTTGTACTCGGTCAGGTAGTTCGAGAAGCGGTTGTAGAACACGCCGACACTGCCGCGGTTCGGGCCGCTCGCGTAGCGCAGCGACAGGTCGGTCGACACGGCTTTTTCCTTCGACGCATTCGGGTTGCCGATCAGGAACTGGCCGGTCGCATCGTGCGGGCCGTTCGAATACAGCTCGTAGAAGGTCGGCGCGCGTTCGGTGTACGCGACGTTGGCCGCGACCGACCATACCGGCGTCAGCGAGAACAGCGCGCCGGCGGACAGGCTGCCCGCGTTGAAGTCGCGCGGTTGCGCGCCCGCGAATTTCTCGACGCCGGCCGGATCGGGATCGACCTTCACGTGCTCGAAGCGCCCGCCGAGGCTCAGCTTCAGCGCGGGGACGACCTGCCATTCCTCGAGGCCGAACAGCGCGACGCTGTTGGTGCGCGTGGACGGCACGAGCATTTCGTCGCCGAGCGCGGAGAACGTGTTCTGGCCGAATTGCACGCCGATCGCGCCTTCGAACGGGCCGATCTTGCGATGCCGCGCCTCGATGCGCGCCTCGTAGCCGCGATTGCGGAAGGTGGTCGCCGTCTCGCCGTTGTCGACTTCCTTGTGGCGATAGTCGGTGTACGCGAAATCGAACTTCAGCTTCGTAAACGGCCCGCTCAGGTTGCGCACCTCGGATGCGAGCGCCAGGCGTTCCTGGCGCATGCGCAGCCGCACGTCGCTTTCCGCGACGGAACCGTAGTTCGATTCGTAGCCGCTATAGGACAGGCCCGCGAAGCCGTCGGCCCACGTGTACGACGCGCCGACCGCGCCGCCGTGCACGCGTCCGTCGCTGTTCGGCACGCTGCCTTCCGGCTGCGGCGTGTCGGGGCCGTCGATCGCGCGTTGCTGGCTGCTGCGCGCGTAGCCGGGAATCCGCAGCTTGCTGGTTTCGCGGTCGAACGCGTCGACGTGGAACGCGAAGCGGCCGTTGCCGCCTTCGACTTGCGCGGCGCCCGCGCGCACGGAATTCGCGCCGCCGTAGCGCGCGTCGAGCGCACCCGTCACGCCCTGGATCGCTTCGCGCGGAATGCGGTTGTCGATCGTGTTGACGACGCCGCCCACCGCGTTGCCGCCGTACAGGAGCGCGGCCGGGCCGCGCACGATCTCGACGCGTTCGATCGACAGCGGATCCTGCGGCACCGCATGGTCGTACGACAGCGACGACGCATCGTAGGCCGCGACGCCGTTCTGCAGCAGCCGGATCCGGTCGCCGTCCATCCCGCGGATGATCGGGCGGCCGACCATCGGGCCGTAAGTCGTGGTCGACACGCCGGGCAGCCCGTTGAGCGTTTCGCCGAGCGAATCGGCCTGGCGGCGCGTCAGCGCATCGCCGGAAAGCTGGACGGTGGGCGCGATCAGCTCGGTGTCGCCGAGCGGGTTCGCGGTCACGAAGATCGGCGCGAGCGGGGCGGCGGCGGGCGTGCCGGACGAAGCGGGCGCATCGGTCTGCGCGTGGGCGACGGCGGCGAACACCATCAGCGACAGGGACGAGAGCGGGCGAAGCGGTAAGCGAGGGAGGTCGCGCATGGTCGGTGAATCGGTTGGAATCGGATCGGATAACGAGCGATGCGGATCACGGCTGGATACGATATATTGTTGCGTCAATGACGCGCAGTGACCCGTTGAAACATGGCTCGACGAGGCCCGGTCGCTCAACGCCGGATGGCGTCGGGCGGACGAGTTCGCGAAATGATATGTTATATCA
Source organism: Burkholderia sp. Tr-20355 (assembly GCF_017104685.1). NCBI lineage: Bacteria > Pseudomonadati > Pseudomonadota > Betaproteobacteria > Burkholderiales > Burkholderiaceae > Burkholderia > Burkholderia sp. Tr-20355. The sequence goes on from NZ_JAAGPK010000012.1 coordinate 64,924, forward strand.
TTACAAAATCCAAGCTGAACGGCTGTCGTCGCGGGGCTTCAGCCCGATCGCCGGGAGGGCGGCGGCGAGCGGGCGGTGTCCGCCACTGCGAGCCTCGTCCCCGCTGCGACCGTGGCGAATCCGCGCCGGTCGACGCATCCGTCCCGATGCGTTGACCCGTATCAACGTGCTCCGACGCCGAAACCGGATACTGGGTCGCTCATCGACCAGACAGGAGCAACGCATGACCCAGACCATGAAAGCGGCCGTGGTACACGCGTTCGGCGAGCCGTTGCGCATCGAGGAAGTCCCGATCCCTGCGCCGGGGCCCGGCCGGATTCTCGTCAACATCAAGGCGTCGGGTGTCTGCCATACCGATCTGCACGCGGCGGACGGCGACTGGCCGGTCAAGCCGTCGCTGCCGTTCATTCCGGGCCATGAAGGCGTGGGCATCGTTGCCGCGGTTGGCGCGGGCGTCACGCACGTGCGCGAGGGCGACCGCGTCGGCGTACCGTGGCTCTACACGGCATGCGGCCATTGCGAGTACTGCTGCACGGGCTGGGAAACGCTGTGCCACGGCCAGCAGAACACCGGTTATTCGGTGAACGGCAGCTACGCGGAATACGTGCTGGCCGATCCCGATTACGTCGGCCAGTTGCCCGCGCAGGTGGCATTCGACGAGATCGCGCCGATCCTGTGCGCAGGCGTCACGGTCTACAAGGGCATTCGCGTCACCGATACGCGCCCGGGCCAGTGGCTGGCGATCTCCGGCATCGGCGGTCTCGGGCACGTGGCCGTGCAATACGCGCGTGCGATGGGCCTGCACGTCGCGGCCGTCGACATCTCGCCCGACAAGCTCGCGCTGGCACGGCAACTGGGCGCGCAGCTGACGATCGATGCGTCGGTCGACGACCCCGCGAAAGTGATCCAGAAGGAAATCGGCGGCGCGCACGGCGTGCTCGTCACGGCCGTGTCGCGCAGCGCGTTCGCGCAGGCGCTCGGGATGGTCCGGCGCGGCGGCACGGTGGCGCTCAACGGGTTGCCGCCGGGCGATTTCCCGTTGCCGATCTTCTCGACCGTGCTGAACGGCATCACCGTGCGCGGGTCGATCGTCGGCACGCGGCGCGATCTGCAGGAGTCGCTCGATTTCGCGGCGGACGGCCTGGTGCGCGCGCACATCCACCGCGACCGGCTCGCCAACATCAACGACGTATTCGCGAAGCTGCGGGAAGGAAAGGTCGACGGACGCATCGTGCTGACCGACATGCAGTGAGGCCGTGACCCTGCGCGTGCCGCCGCGCGCCGACCGGCATCGTGCGGCGGCGCGGCGGTCAGCCTCGCATCACGGTGCGAAGAACACGTCGGTGCGGTTCGTCAGGTTGCCCGCGTTGGTCTGCACGAAGAACGGGTGGAACGACGATGACGGGAGCACGTCGAGCCCCTGGTAGTCGCCGATGAAGAATCCTTCGGCGTTGGGGGCGAGCTTCATGTCGAACGGGCCGCCGACGCGCCGCTCGTCGGCGAACGTCGTGCCGCCGTCATGCGAGATCTTGCGCCAGAAGCCGGTCGGCAGCGTCGTCGTGTTGCCGGCCTGCAGATCGCGGAAGTCGTAGTAGGTGACCATCACGGCGCCCGTGTTGTCGACGCGCACCGACGGATTGAACGCGGGGCGCCCGGTCGGCGTGTTCAACTGCTGCGGCGTGCTCCACGTCGCGCCGCCGTCCTTCGACGTCGAGACGGCGATCTCGTCGTACTTGCCGCCGTTGAAGCGGCTGTCCTGCCACACCACGTAGAGCTGCCCCGAGGCCGGATCGATCGCGGGTTCCGGAATGATGTCGCCGGTGCGCACGGGCTCGCCGGTGTTCGGGTCGGTGACGCCGACCGTCTGCAGCCCCGCGATCACCCGTGGCTTCGTCCACGTCGCGCCGTCGTCGCTCGACTGGATGAACGCGACCTTGCCGGCGGCCTTGCTGAACGGCGGTTGGATCAGGTCGAAGAAGTCGTAGAGCGTGCCGCTCTTCGGATCGACGACGATCTGGTTGCCGATCGTCTGCTGACGCGACGGGACGTTGACGATGACTTTCGCGGCGCTCCATGTCTTGCCGCCGTCGGTCGTCTTCGAGAACAGCGTCGGTCCGCGGAACGCCTGCGTATGCAGGTTCGCGTACGGGTTGCCGTTCGGCAGCTCGAGGCGGTCCCATACCGCATAGGCGGTGCCGGCCTTCACGGGGTTCGCCGTCACCGATTCCTTGTCGTTGAAGAACTGCGTCGTCGGCTCGTCGTTCGCGATCAGCACGGCCGGGCTGCTCCACGTCTGTCCGCCGTCGGTCGATACCGACGCGGCCACCGCGTTGGCGTTGTTCGACTGGTTGAACGAGATCGATACCGAATACGCGGTGCCGTCCGGCCCGAACGATACCCACGGATCGGACGCGCGCTCGTACTTCAGCCCGCCCGGCGCGCATGCGCTGAACGGCTGCGGCGTGCGGGCCCAGGTCGCGCCCGCGTCGAACGTGTAGCCGGCGACGAGCCCGTGGGCGCCGCCGTTCGACCAGCGGTCCTGCTGCCACACGCCGATCATGTTCGTCGGGTTCGCGGGGTTGACCGCGAGCCACGGCTCGACTTCGGCATTCACGTAGTTGGTGCCGGGGCCGCCGATGGTGCACGCGACGAACGGGCTCGGGCCGGACACGACGACAGGCTCGGCGTGCGCCGCGGCAGCGGCGGCCATCGCCATCGCGGCGGACAGGCGGGTGACAAGCGAAGGGGACACGATCGTGCGTCGCATGGACTGCTCCTCGTTGACGGGCGGTGGCGACGAGATGGCGCGCGCACGGCCACGCGAGCCGGGGCGCGGCGAATCGTGCCGCGCCCGCCGCTGCGTGCCGTTCAGGATGCCGCTTCAGTCATCGCGATCCGCGTGCGCTGGAATCCGCCAGCACATCGGTTAAGACTCCTCTTCATTTTCATTGCTTGTCGGGTGTGCCTGGGAGGTCGACTCGGCGGGAAGGCCGGTCCGGGCATGCGACGAATGTGTCGAGGTGGATTGCAATGTAGGTGATTCGAATGCCGCCCGACAGGCAGTTTTTTGTAACAGTAAGTAGCCGGAAAGCGTTGCCGGCGGTGTGTGCCGGCCACGCAAAATTTGCCGTCGCGACGGCATGGAAATCGAATCGATAACGCGAATCGCAATTGCTTCGATTGATGCCGGTGCGGCCCGGTGACGGACGGGGAGCGCGCCGTTCAGCGCTCGGCCGGAAACCGGTCCTGCAACGCGTGCAGCCAGCGGGCGACGACATCGAGTTCGTCGTCGGAAAACCCGTCGCACAGCTTGCCGTTCAGTTCGCGCAGCAGCACGCGCGCGCGCTTGAGCGCCGCGTGGCCGTCGTCGGTCAGGTACAGCCGCGTTGCGCGGCCGTCGTCCGAATCGGCGTGACGCGCGATGAGGCCGGCCTTTGCCATGCGGTCGGCGAGGCCCGTCATCGCGGACGGCGCGAGTTGCAGCGCGGCGCCGACTTCGCCGATCAGCGCGCCGTCCTGCTTCGCGAGACAGAACAGCGCGCCGGCCTGCGCGGCGCTCGCGCGCGTCTCGGTTTCGGCCTTGCGGTCGATCCAGCGCTGCACGCGCCGCTGGCCGATGTTCAACATGAAAAAGAGTCGTCGGTCTTCGCTCAAGCTGGGTTCCCGGCTGCAATGGAAAGGGAGGGACGGCCCGCGGTGCGCGGCATGTCGAGTGCCCGCGCGAGCCAGTCGGCCACGTCGGGCCACAGCACGGTGCCGGGCCGGCTGCGAAAGAAGCCCATGTGCCCGACCGGGCCGCTGCCCGCCGCGTGCGGATCGATCTGGCGGCGTTCGACCTGTGCGCGGGTCAGATAGCTTACCAGCAGGCCGATCGCGGCCGGGTTCGCCCACGGATCGTCGTCGAAGCCGAGCGCGAGAATCGGCAACCGTTGCTTCGAGAAGCGCTCGGCCGCGCCGAGCGTCGGATCGTCGAAGAAATAATGCGGCAGCGTCGTCCAGCGGCTCCATTCGCGGAACACGCCGGCCGGCAGATCCTCGCCGAGCCCGAGCCGCTTGCCGGGTACGTAGCCGAGCAACATGGACGTCAGCGGGCCGAGCACGCGCAGGATCAGCCGCACCTTCACGCGTTCGGCCGCCCGCGCGATCAGCCGCGTGCTGCCCGCATGCGCGGCGACGAGCACCGCCGCGCGCAGGTGCGGCGTCGCGGCGGACAGTCCGATCGCATGCCCGCCGACACTGTGGCCGACCGCCAGCAGCGGCAGACCTTCGTACGCCTGCCGCGCCCATGCGGTCGCGGCGCCGACGTCGAGCTCCATCCAGTCGCGCATGCGCGAGCGCAGCGCGGCCAGGCGCGCGGGCCGCGACGCGCCGATGCCGCGGTAGTTGTAGGTCAGCGCCGCGAAGCCGCGTTCGGTCAGGAAGCGGGCGAAGCCCGCATACAGCCGTTCGGGCACGGCCGTTGCCGGATGGATCAGCACCAGCGCGCGCGGCGCGGCGTCCGGCGACCACAGCGTGCCGCGCAGCGTGTAGCCGTCGGCGGCGGAAAACTCGATGGGTTGGGAGGTCATGGCCGTGCTCGTTCCGGGTAGTTGTTTTGCATACGAAATATAGTCCCGGATTTATTTCGCGCACGAAATATCTATCGAGTAATCATTCGAACGGCGAACGGCGAACGGCGAACGGCGAACGGCGAACGGCGAACGGCGAACGGCGAACGGCGAACGGCGGCGGTCCGGGGCGAGCCCGGTGCGATTGCGCTCGCTTCATAAAATATTTGCATCTTTACAAAGCAGAATATTGCGTTTGTCTCATAAAGCAGATCGACGTATCGTCACCGGTTTCATCCGGTCCGCCTTTCGTTGCACTCGGCGGACGACGCGGCGCCGCCTTCGCGGGGCCGCCTGCCAACCTTCCGGGAGATCACGTTGTCGAGCCGAATCGTCATGGCGCTCTTGCTGGCGCTTGCCGCCCAGCCGGGCTTTGCCAAGGACACCGTCACGCTGCGCGTCGGTGAACAGAACTACTTCAACATCCAGGCGTCGATGGAGGCGTCCGGCGCGCTGAAGGACCTGCCTTACACGATCGAGTGGAAGCACTTCCAGGCCGCCGCTCCCGTCGCCGAAAGCCTGAACGGCAATGCGATCGACGTCGGCTTCCTCGGCGATTCCGCGCTGCTGACGCTGGCCGCGCGCGGCGCGCCGGTCAAGGTCGTCGCGGTATCGCGGCAAAGCCTCGACGGCGTCGCGATCCTCGTGCCGAAGGATTCGCCCGTGCGCACCGTGGCCGACCTGCAGGGCAAGACCATCGCCGTCTGGCGCGGCGCGTGGAGCCAGCAACTCGTGCTGCGCGCGCTCGAACACGCGGGCCTGCGCGCCGATTCGGTCAAGTACGCGTACCTGATGCCGATCGATGCGACCAACGCGCTCGCGAACGGCTCGGTCGACGCCGTGTCGCTGTGGGAGCCGTTCGTCAGCACCCTCGCGCTGCGGCAAGGCGCGCGGACGGTGACGACCGCGCAGGGGTTGATGCCCGCGCTGAGTTTCGTCGCCGCGAACGAGCAGGCCGCATCGGGCAAGCGCGCCGAGATCACCGACTTCCTGCGGCGCGTGGTGGCCGCACGTCAGTGGGTCGACAGCCATCCGCGCGAGTACGCGGACCTGTGGGCGAAGCGCGCGAAGCTCGAACCGGACGTCGCGTACCGCTGGCTGAACAACGCGAAGCAGCGCGTCGGCCCGGTCGACGAAACGGCCGCGAAGGACGCGCAGAATACCGCCGACTTCCTGCACAAGGCCGGCGTGATTCCGGTCGCGTACGACACGTCGAAACTGCTCGACCGCTCGTATGCGGGCGCAGTCGCGGTACCCGCGCAGAAGACGGCCGCCGCGCAGTGACCGTGCGGCCATTCCGGCGATTTTCCCGATTCCCGATCGATCCACCCAAGGACATTCCGACATGCCAGTCGACATCATCGGCATGATCACCGCGACGCCCGGCGCGGAGGTCGACGTACCGGGCGGCGCGGCCGTCCAGCCCGATTACGTGCGCCGCTTCGCGCAGGCGCACGAGGCGGCCGGCTTCGACCAGATCCTGGTCGGCCATTTCAGCAACGCGGCGGACGGCTTCATCGTCGCGTCGTTCGCGGCCGCCGCGACCGAGCGTATCCGCATCCTGCTCGCGCATCGGCCGGGCGTGATCGTGCCGTCGGCCGCCGCGCGGCAGATCGCGACGCTCGACGTGTTCAGCGGCGGCCGGCTCGCGCTGAATGTCGTGTCGGGCGGCGACGACGCGGACCTGCGGCGCGACGGCGATTTCGTGCCGCACGATGCGCGCTACCGCCGCACCGGCGAATATCTCGACGTGCTGAAGCGGATCTGGCTGGCCGACGCGCCGGTCGATCACGACGGCACGTTCTACCGGCTGCGCGGCGCGTCGCCGCTCGTGAAGGGCACGCAGCGGCCGCATGTGCCGATCTATTTCGGCGGGTCGTCGCCGGCCGCGCTGGCGGTCGCGGGCGAGCATGCGGACGTCTACATGACCTGGGGCGAGCCGCTCGAAGCGGTGCGCGAGCAGATCGCGCGCGTGCGGGCCGCCGCCGCGCCGTTCGGGCGTGCACCGCGTGTCAGCGTGTCGTTCCGGCCGATCGTTGCCGATACCGAGGCGGCCGCCTGGGAGAAGGCCGAGGCGATCCGCGCGCGCGTGCGCGCGGCGCGGGTCGCGAACGGCCAGCCGATTGCCGGGCATGCGCCGCAGAATGCGGGCTCGCAGCGGCTGATGGCAGCGGCCGCACAGGGCGACGTGCTCGACGAGCGGTTGTGGATGGGTGTCGCGAACCTGACCGGTGCGCGCTGGAATTCGACCGCGCTGGTCGGCACGCCGGAACAGGTCGCGCGGGCGCTGGGCGCGTATTACCGGCTCGGCGTGTCGACGTTCCTGATTCGCGGGTTCGATCCGCTCGACGATGCGCTGGCCTACGGGCGCGACCTGATTCCGGCGATTCACGCGCATGTTGCGGAACTCGACCGGCATCAGGCAGCCGTGCCGGCATAGACGAACAGCCCGCACGTCGAATCGCCCCGGCAGGTCCCTCGCGGCATGCCGGGGCGATTGCATGGGCGGTTCAGAACGACGGCAACCCCGGCGGATTGGTTTCCGCGCGCGCGATCGCCTCGCTCTGCAACCCCCAACGCGCGAGCGCCTGCCCGTAACGACCGCTGCCGATCAGCGCATTCGTCGCGAGCGTCAGCGCCGGTGCGAGCCCGCTGCCGCGACGCGTCGCGATCGCGACATCGGCATTGGCCGGCCAGCCCGCATTGACGACGCCGACGCGGCGGATCTTGCCGCTGCGCGCGGCCTCGTACGCGAGCGACGCGTTCGGGTTCAGCTCCGCATCGGCGCGGCCCGACAGCAGCGCGACGCGCGCCGTCGCATCGTCGTCGAAGTAGAGCAGTTCGGCCGGCTTCAGCCCCTGCGCGACGTTGCGCTTGCTCCATTCGAGCAGGATGCGCTCCTGGCTCGTGCCGGCGCCGGTGATGATCCGGAGGCCCGCGACGTCCTTCGGCTCGGCGATCTTCGCGATCGGGCTGCCGGTGCGCACGTAGAAGCCGTGCAGCCCGAGCCGGTAGGTCGTGAAGTCGTATTTCTCCTTGCGCTTCTCGGTCACGCCCACGTTCGAGATCACCGCGTCGTACTTGCCGGACGTCAGCCCGAGCGGCCAGTCGGCCCAGGCGATCGGCACCAGCACGAGCGTGCGGCCGAGCGCGTCGGCGACGAGCTGCGCGTAATCGGGATCGGCGCCGACGACGGTGCGCGCGTCGGTCGCGTAGGTCGACACGGGCGGCGCGTGCGGCGAAATCGCGACCGTGAATGCGCCGTCGCGCACCCAGCGGTAGGCGGCCGCCGCGCGGATCGCCGCGTCGTCGCGGTCCGCGCGCAGGCGGCCGGCCTGGCGCGGGTCGAGATCGGCGGTGGCCGCCGCCGCGTGCGTGGCCTGCCACGGCAGGACGGTCACCGCGGCCAGCGCGGCGGTGATGAACTGGCGCCGGTCGGTCATCGTGCGGCTCCTTGCAGATGGGACGCGGCGCGCATCACAGCACCCGCGACAGGAACGCGCGTGTGCGCGGATGGGCCGGCGCATCGAGCACGGCGGCAGGCGGTCCGGCCTCGACGATGCGCCCGCGCTCCATGAACAGCACGTTGTCGGCGACTTCGCGCGCGAAGCCGATCTCGTGCGTGACGATCACGAGCGTCGTGCCCGAGCGTGCGAGTTCCTTGATCACGTCGAGCACTTCGTTGACGAGTTCGGGATCGAGCGCCGACGTCGGTTCGTCGAACAGCAGCACCTTCGGACGCAACGCGAGCGCCCGCGCGATCGCGACGCGCTGCTGCTGGCCGCCCGACAACTGGCGCGGGTACGCATCGGCCTTGTCGGCGAGGCCGACTCGCGCGAGCAGTGCGCGCGCGGTGCGTTCGGCATCGTCGCGCGTGACGCCGCCGACGGCGACCGGCGCTTCGATCAGGTTCTCGAGCACCGTCAGGTGCGGGAACAGGTTGAAGTTCTGGAACACCATGCCGACGGCCGTGCGCCGTTTCAGCACGTCGCGCTCCTTCAGCTCGTGGAGCACGTCGCCGTCGCGGCGATAGCCGATCAGTTCGCCGTCGATGTCGATGTAGCCGTCGTCGACGCGTTCGAGATGGTTGATCGTGCGCAGCAGCGTCGACTTGCCGGAGCCGGACGGCCCGACGATCGCCGTCACGCTGCCGCGCGGCGCGACGAACGACACGTTGTCGAGCACGCGCTGCATGCCGAACTGCTTCGATACACCGTGCACGGCCACTTCGCCGCCGGTGCGCGGCGCGGCGTCGGCAGCGACATCGTCGCGGATAACACTTGCGGCCGGCGCGATCGCCGCCGCGCGGCGCGCCGCGGCACGCCGCCACAGCACGCCGATGCGCGCGAGCGCGAACGTGAGCACGGACGGCGGCGGATTGCGCAGCGCACCGCGCGCATAGTGCCGCTCGACCTGCACCTGGATCGCCGACAGCACGGTCAGGATGATCAGGTACCAGACGGTCGCGACCATCAGCAGCGGAATCACTTCGAGATTGCGGCGGTAGATCACCTGCACCGTGTAGAACAGCTCGGGCATCGCGAGCACGTACACCATCGACGTGCCTTTCGCGAGCGAGATCAGGTCGTTGAACGCGGTCGGCAGGATCGCGCGCATCGCCTGCGGCAGCACGATCCGCGTGGTCTGGCGGCCGCGCGGCAACCCGAGCGCGGCCGCTGCCTCGAGCTGCCCCTGGTCGACCGCGAGAATGCCGCCGCGTATCACTTCCGCGGAAAAGGCCGCGTGGTTCAGCGTGAGGCCGAGCACGGCCGCGAGGAACGGGCTGATCAGGTCGGTGGTCGGCGCCTCGAACCACACGATGTCGGTGAACGGCACGCCGAGCCGCACGTGTTCGTACAGGTAGCCGAGGTTGTTCAGGATCAGCAGCAGCACGATCAGCGGAATCGAGCGGAACAGCCACACGAAGGTCCAGGCGCTGGCGGACAGCAGGCGCGAACGCGACAGCCGGGCCAGCGCGACGAACGCGCCGAGCGCGAAGCCGAACACCGCACCCAGCAGCGTCAGCAGCAGCGTGCGCGCGAGCCCCGACAGCACCGGCGGCGACAGGAACCATTCGGCGAACACCGGCCAGCCCCATTGCGGATTGCCGAGGATCGAATGCAGCGCGATCGCGATCAGCACCAGCGCGAGCACGGTGCCGGCCGTGCGCGACCGGTGGCGCGCGGGCACGATCCGCAAACGCGTGCCGGCGTCGCGCGCGCCGGGGGAAGAGAGCGGCGGCAGTGCGCCGCCGAGATGGGTCGTGTCGCTCATGTCGTTGGAAATCCTCGAGTCGTCGGGCGGGCGCGCCGCGCACGGGCGGCGCGGCGGCGTCAGGCGTGCGCTTCGGCCGCCGTTTCGTGCGGCGCGCCGGGCGCCGCATGGCGGCTTGCCTTGCGCGGCAGGCCGAGGTGGTCGCGCAGCGTCGCGCCGGGCAGGTCGCGGCTGTAGCGGCCGCGCGCCTCGAGCACCGGAATCACGAGTTCGACAAAATCGTCGACGCCCTGCGCCTGCACCGGAAAACCGAGGATGAAGCCGTCGCCGGCGCCCGCATCGTGCCAGCGGATCAGTTCGTCGGCGACATGCTCGGCCGTGCCGATGAAGTTCGGGCGCGGCGTGGCGACCGCGAGCGCGGTTTCGCGCAGCGACAGGCCTTTCCGCTTCGCGTCGGCCTTGATCCGGTCGGTGGTCGAGCGGAAGCTGTTGCGGCCGAGGTCGCCGAGTTCCGGGAACGGCGCGTCGAGCGCGTACTGCGTGAAGTCGTGGTGATCGAAATAGCGGCCGAGGTACGCGAGCGCCTCGTCGATCGTCAGCAGGTCGCGGATCGCCTGGTATTTGTCTTCCGCCTCGGCGGCCGTGCGGCCGACGATCGGCCCGACGCCGGGGAAGATCTTCACGTCGCCGGCTTGCCGCCCGTGCTCGATCGCGCTCTGCTTCACGCGCCGCGTGAACGCGGCCGTTTCCTCGATCGACGGCGAATGCGTGAACACGGCGTCCGCGTACTTGCCCGCGAGTCCGATCCCGGTGTCGGACGAGCCGGCCTGGAAGATCACCGGCTGCCCCTGTGGCGAGCGCTGGATGTTCAGCGGCCCCGCGACCTGGAAGAAGCGGCCGTGGTGGTTGAGCGTGTGGAGCTTGTCGCGATCGAAGAAACGGCCGGTCGCGCGGTCGCGCACGAATGCGTCGTCGTCCCAGCTGTCCCACAGGCCCTGCACGACGTCGAGGTATTCGTCGGCGATCTCGTAGCGCAGTTCGTGATCGGGATGCGCCTTGCCGAAATTCCTCGCGGTGCCTTCGAGCGGCGTCGTCACGACGTTCCAGCCCGCGCGGCCGCCGCTGATCGCATCGAGCGACGCGAGCTGGCGCGCGACCGTGAACGGCTCGCTGTACGACGTCGAGATCGTGCCCGCGAGCCCGATCTTCTTCGTCGCGACCGCCAGCGCCGACAACACGGTCAGCGGCTCGAAGCGGTTCAGGAAGTGCGGGATCGACTTCTCGTTGATGTAGAGGCCGTCCGCGACGAACGCGAACGCGATGCCGGCGGCTTCCGCCTTGCGCGCGACGCCGATCGCGAAGTCGAGGTTGATGCTCGCGTCCGGCGGGTTGCTCGGATGCCGCCATGCGTTCATGTGGCTGCCTGCGCCTTGCAGCATCAGGCCGAAGGGGATCGATCGTCGGGTCGTCATGGGAGCGTCACGCGTTCTGGTCAGGGGAGAGGGCGCGGTCGGCCGCGAGGGCCGCCTGCAACGGGGTGGCCGACAGCGCGCCGCCGAGCCATTCGGCCGACGCGAGCCGCGCCGCGTAGTCGGTCACCGGCGAATCGATCACGAATGCATCGACGTCGAGCCGCCGGCTCAACGCGTCGAGCGCGCGGTGGATGCGCTCGGGCGTATCGGCCAGCACGGTCGGGTGCAGTTCGTCGATCCGGTAGTCGGACGCGCCGCTTTGCCGCGCGAATTCGGCGGCCGCCTGCGCGCTGGCGAGGTTGAAGCTCTGCCCGCCCGCGAACTGCAGCTTGAAGATCTTCAGCGGCCCGATCAATTGCTCGGCTTCGTCGCGCGTCGGCGCGGCGACCGCATACAGCGCGACGAGCGGCTTCGTGCCGCCCGCGCCGCGGTATGCATCGAGCGAGCGTTCGAGATTCGCATCGTCGCCGTTGAAATGGCCCGCGTAGCAGAAGCGCCAGCCGTTGCGCGCGGCGAGCGCACCGCTTTCCGGCGAACCGCCGAGCAGGATGCGCTCGGGCGGCTGCGGCGCCACCGGCATCGCGACCGCGCCGGCGAGCGGATGATCTTCGGCGACGCCCCAGCCGAGAAACGCGTCGAGCTCCGCGAGCTGGCCCGCGAAGTCGGGCTTGCGCGCCTTGTCGTGAAACCACTGCAGCGCGCGTGTGGTCAGCGGCAGGCCACCAGGCGCCTTGCCGATGCCGAGATCGACGCGGCCGGGCGCGAGCGCGGCCAGCAGCTTGAACGTCTCGGCGACCTTGAACGGGCTGTAGTGCTGCAGCATCACGCCGCCCGAGCCGATCCGGATCCGGGACGTATGCGCGAGCAGGTGCGCGACGACGATTTCCGGTGCCGAGCTCGCGAAGCCCGGTGTGCCGTGATGCTCGGCGACCCAGAAACGCGCGTAGCCGAGCTGTTCGGCGCGCCGCGCGAGTGTGGTGGTGAAGCGCAGCGCGTCGGCGGCGGTCGCGCCGTCGGCGATCGGACTCTTGTCCAGCAGCGAAAGCGAATAAGACATGATGGGCGGCGTTCCTGCGTGAGCGGGGATGGGCGGTGGTGGCGCGCGGTGTTCAGCTCTTCGGCAGCCCCGGCGGATTCGTGCGTGACTGATCGATCGCTTCGGACGCGAGGTTCCAGCGGTCGAGCACCTGCTGGTAGCGGCCGTTCTTGATCAGCCCGTTCAGCGCGACGGTCAGCGGATCGGCGAGGCCGCTGCCGCGACGCGTCGCGATCGCGATGTCGGCCGTACGCGGCCAGCCGCCGCTGATCGCGCCGACGAGCCGCGTCTTGCCTTGCTGCGCGCTCTGGTACGCGAGCACCGAGTTCACGCTGAACACCGCATCGGCCCGGCCCGACTGCACGGCGACGATGCGCATCGCCTGGTCGTCGTAGTACTGGATCTGCACCGGTTTCAGCCCGTGCGCGACGTTCTCGCGATCCCAGGCGAGCAGGATCTTTTCCTGGTTGGTGCCGGCGTCTGTCACGATGCGCAGGCCGGCGACGTCCTTCGGCTCGCGGATCGCCTGGATCTTGCTGTCGTTGCGCACGTAGAAGCCGACCTGATCCTTGCGATACGTCGAGAAATCGAGCTTCTGCTTGCGTTCCTCGGTGACGGTCACGTTCGAGATCACCGCGTCGACTTTCCCCGATTCGAGCGCGAGCGGCCAGTCGGCCCACGCGAGCGCGACGATCTTCAGCTTGCGGCCGAGGCTGTCGGACACGAGCTGGCCGATGTCGGCGTCGAAGCCGATCACCGTGCGCGCGTCGGTCGCATACGAGCTGATCGGCGGCAGGCTCGGCGCGATGCCGATCGTCAGCGTGCCGGGCTCCGCGAACTTGAACGACGCGGGCACCGCGCGCTCGACCGCCGCGTCGGCCGTGCCGCGCGGACGGCCGCGCTGCTCGGGGCTCAGGTCGAACGTCGCGGCGGCTGCCGCGGCGGCGAAGGCGGTGAGGCCGATCAGCGCGGCGGCCAGCGTGCGCACGGTGCGGGAAGAAAGCGGTACGGCTCGGTGCATGAAAACGTCCTGTGGTGGAAGGCGGAAGGCGAGAAATGAGGTGTCCGGCGCGGCGCCGTCAGCGCGGCAGCACCGGTTCGGGCACGGGCGCCCACAGGTCGGCGAGCGTCGAGGTGCGCGACGGATCGACGAGATCCTTGCCGAAGCGCAGGTGGAAATACGCTTCCGGGTCGATCGACGCATCGAACAGCCGCGTATAGCCGGTGCGGTCGTACAGCGCCCACGCTTCGGGCTGGCGAAAGCCGGTGGTCAGGTAGAGGCGGCGGTAGCCCTGTCGCGCGGCGCGCAGTTCGAGCGCTTCGACGATGCGTCGCGCGAGGCCCTGGCGGCGCAGGTCGGTGCGCGTCCAGATGCGTTTGAGTTCGGCGGTCTGCGCGTCGTAGCGCTTGAACGCGCCGCCGCCGATCGTCTCGTCGTCGCGCAGCAGCAGGACGAATGCGCCTTCGGGCGGCGCGAACAGGTCGGCCGGGTAGCGCGCGAGTTCGTCGCGCGCGGACGCGCGGCTGTCCGGGCGGTATGCGTCGTAACGGGTCGAATACTCGTCGATCAGCGCGTCGATCAGCGGTTGCGCGCGGACGTCGAGCGGCGTCGTGTCGATGATGCGGTCGTTCGTGGCCATGGGCATCGCGAAGGGCGCGCGATGCGGACGTTCCTGGCGGGGTGCGGGCACGCGGCCCGTCCGGTCTGTTCCGTTATCGCGGCGCGGTTGTCGTGATGGCGGCGGTTGCTGCGCATCCTGCGATGCCGGGGGCGCGCCGCCGCCGTTTCGAACACGTTAGCGGCGCGACGGGCAAAGGCGAACGAAGCAATTTCGATAAGGATTTCGCAGGCGGCGTCAGAAGGCTCGCAACCGGCGTGGGGTGGGGCAACCGGGTGCTGCGCGAAGCCGGGTCCGTTTGGCGGGTGATCGACGAAGAGGAAGGCGGGGGATTGGCCGACAGAAGCAGGCGGCGTGGCGCCGCGCCCGGCTATCCGGGCGTCGATCTTGCCGGTAGTATTGCCCCATGCCCCGTTATTGCCCGGCGTCGACGGCGCACGGCCAACCCATCCGGGACGACGGCGGCAGGCTCGTTGGAGGTCAGGTAACCGTTTCGACGAGACGGGCGGCGGCGGGGGCCGGGACAACGGCATTGACGGGAATGCATCATGGCATCCGAGTGGAAGCACCGCGTCAGACTGTTTGCGCAGCGTTTCTGGCAGCCGACCAGCGCATGCATGACCTGCATGCCGGGAAGCTGGGGCAATATCATGAGCGTTGCCCACTGGACCATTGCCTTTCATACCGGCCTGCTTACCGGACTCCTGGCCGTCCTCCTGACTTTCACGCCCGCGGCGAAACTCTACGCGCACCGATTCGGCAACGCGCTGGTCGTCGGCATCCTGACGACGCTGGGCGACGCGTATTCGCACACGAGTCACTACCGCATCCCCTATGTCGAGCACATCCTGACGGGCGTCATTTCAGGGCTCTTGGCGCTGGCAGCCTCCTATCTCCTCGAAGACCGCGCGCGACGCCTTCGTGCGATTTGGACGCGCGTTTTCGGATAGCTTGCGCGCCGGCATGCCGAACCTGCCCGGCCGAGCGGAGCGGCGCCGACCTGACGACACGGGTACCTGGCTGCCGTGCCGGTCCGAACGGCGTTCAGGGGCCGCTTGAACATGCGATATTCTTCAGTGGCCGTCGCGCGCGGATGATCGGCCAGCGCGCGTGCCGTCCGTCCCTGTACAAGACGTGGCGGCAATACCGGCGCAGCCGAAAGGGCTGACTCAAATCCGGTCATGACCATTCCAACAAGGGCAAAACAATGAGGATTTCGAGCGACGGCCTGACCCGTCCAGCGCGGCTGCTGCGACTCGCTTCATGGGGGATTGCAATCGTCTTCGCCGTTTTTCTGAACATGCTCGGCAGTCTCGTGATTCGCGACATGGCGTTCGCCCCGAGCGGCGGGCCGCCCGTCATCGAGCAATTCGCCGATGCGCCGACGAAAGCGCGCCTGGACGCGGCGCGGCGCGATCTGCAGGCCCGGCGCGACGCGCTCGCCGAGCAGGCGAGCACGATGGAAGTGGCGCGCGGCCGCGCCGCGAAGGCGTACGCGGCCGAGAAGGAAAGCTTCCGCAACTGGCTGGCAACCCGCTCGGCGACGGGAGACGGTGCGAGGGACCCGGACATTCTGGCGAGAACCCGCAAGCTCGATACGCTCCAGGCGGTGGTGACCAACTGGCAGCATCAGATCGACGCGATCGGTGACCAGCAACGGGCACTGGCATCGCGGCAGACTGAAGTCGACACGCAGATCGCCGACGCGGACGCCGCAGCCGAAAAGCGCTTCGACGCGGCGACCCGGCATTACGAGTTGCAGGTGTTCGGACTGCGGCTGGCGCTGACGCTGCCGATCCTGCTGATCGCGATCGGGTTGTTCATCCGCTACCGCAACGCGCGCTATTGGCCTTTCGTCTATGGTTTCGGCCTGTTCGCGCTGAGCGCGTTTTTCATCGAACTGGTCCCGTACCTGCCGAATTTCGGTGGCTACGTCCGGGTCCTGGTCGGCATTGTGCTCACGGTATTCGCCGGCCTCTACATGATGAAGGCCTTTCAGCGTTATGCCGAACGCAAGCGGCTCGAACTGCAGCAGGACCAGGGGGAACGTGCACGGACGATCGGATACGAAAAGGCCGTTCGCTCGCTCGAGAAAAAGCGCTGCCCGTCATGCGACAAGCAATGGAATCTCGGCGGCGACGATGCCACGTTCTGCGTGCATTGCGGATTGCGGCTCTTCAACGTATGCGGATGCGGCGGCCGGAATTTCTATTTCTTCCCGCATTGTCATCAGTGCGGTGCGCCGCAGGGAAACGCGTCGCCGGCGTCGTCCGATTGACGGCCGGCATGCGGGCAACCCGCAATCGCAGCGGCGCCGACGCCGGCCGGCGGCTGCTTCGGCGCGCGGCCGACGAGCGTCGCCCCGCGACGGCGTTCAGGCCGCGGCCGCCCGTTGAATCGCGTCCTGCTGATCGCCACCCAGGATATCGACGAGATCGGTCAACATCCGCGCGAGTTCACCGGTCATCAGCGCGACGTCCGAGTCGAAGCGTTCGTCGTCGTTCTGGGCAGTGGGATCCGCGGCTTCCTTGATCACGTCGAGCGGCGTGACACGCTTGATCGTCAGCGACGGTGTCAGCACGAACGAGATCCTGTCGTTCCAGGTCATCGCGAGGCGCATGCACTGCTTGCCGGCCTCGATGTGCCGGCGCATGTCGTTCGTTTCCAGCGCGTGGCCGACGTATCGCACGGTGGCGCCGCCTTCGCCGGTCGAGCGCAGCTCGGCGTCCTGGTCCACGGTGAATCCGCCCGGCGCGTCCCCCGACAACAGCCAATCCGTCATCGCGGCGACCGGCGACAGCGCCACCTGAACGCCGGCGAGCGGCAACTGATCGATCGATTTGACGAGCAGGCCGCGCACGTCGTCGGCGAGCGCCTGTGCTGCCGCATCGATGACGAGCCAGCCGTTCGCCGTATCGATCCACACGCGGGTGTCGCGGCGAATGGTGAACGCGCGCGGCAGCAGCTCGTCGGTGACCTGCTCCTTGAGTTCGCGCATCTGCTTTCGCCCGACCTTGAAGCCCTGCTGTTCCTCGACTTCAAGCGCCCGCGCCTTGGTCACCTGGTTGACGACGGATGCCGGGAGCAGCTTCTTTTCGGCGCGAAACACCAGCAGCATCTGCCGGTTGATCGAATACACGAGCGCGCCGTCGTCACGCGGCGACGCCCAGCCGTGGCGCTGCATCTCGAGGCTGTTGGCCGGCTGGAACGCGTGGGGCGCCAGCCATTTTTCCATCTGATCGGGGGTAACGGCCCAGGGCCCCGGAAGACGATGAAGCTGAAGGTTCTTGAACCACATAGGTGTACGGGCAAAGCGCGTCATTCTATATGACAGGGACGGCTTCAGCAGTGAGTAGCCGTCATCGCCCTCGACGGAAATGACGGCCGTCGGCCGGCGCGAAGCTGACGAGGGCAGTGCCGCTGGGCGATATGGGCTTCTGCGTCGGCCGCACCCTCAAGCCGCCGCGGATCGTCTTTTCGGCTCGGCGAGGTGCGCCAGTCCGAGGCCGTCGAGCACCTGCGCCTGAATCGAGGCCGATTGGGCATTAAGGGCGTCCGTACCGAATGACTGTCCGACGACCCAACGCGGTGGGCGCGTACCGTTTGCTTGTTCGACCAACTGCACGATCGCTTCGGCGACGTCGTGCGGATTCGGCGCGTCGTCGCTCGCGAACAGCGTCATCAGGGTCTCCACCATCTTGTCCGGAATCGCACCGACTTCACCGTAGCCGGGGGCGCGCGCGGCGTCGGAGGGCCGTTGCGCGCTCGCGAAGATATTTGTCGGATAGTTGCTGGGTTGAACGAGAACGACGTCGATGCCCAACGTCGACAACTCGTAGCGATAGCTGTCGGTCAGCGCTTCAAGCGCGAACTTCGATGCGCCATAGAGACCGAAGAACGGAAACGTCACGCGGCCGAGTATCGAGCCGATGTTCACGATCAGGCCTTCGCCCTGTTTCCTGAAAGTCGGAAGTACTGCCCTCGACGTTCGCTGGATGCCGAATACATTCACGTCGAAGAGTGCCTGTACCTGCTTCGCCGTGAACGCCTCGGAAATACCCGCCGATCCGATACCGGCGTTGTTGACCAGGACGTCGAGATGCCCGGCATCGTCCAGCACGGAAGCGACGGCGCGCTCGACGGACGCGTCGTCCGTCACGTCGAGTTCGACGACGTGCACGCCTGTTGCCCGAAGGGCGTCGGCATGCGGCCGATTGCGGCCGGCGATGTCGCGCATCGACGCGAATACGCGGTGCCCGGCCGCCGAGAGCGTCTCCGCCGTATCGCGGCCGAAGCCGCTGCTGGCGCCGGTGATCAGAATGGTTTTGGACATGTCGAGTGTTTTCCAGCAAGGTTAGAGAGCCGCAACCGAATCGGCGTGAGCCTGTCCGATGCGGTTGAGATGAAACGTGCGACGTAATCGGAACCCCAGGCCCTCATACAGCCGAATCGCGGAAACGTTGTCGCTGAATACGTGCAGAAACGGTGTTTCGCCGCGCTGCCCGATTTCCCGCCGCAAGACGTTCACGAGCCGCCCGGCGAGACCGTTGCCGCGATGCGCGTCATCCACGCAAACGGCGCTGATCTCGACGTATCCGTCGATGCGCATGCGTTCGCCGGCCATCGCAACAAGACGCCCCCGTTCGCGAATGCCGATGTAATTGCCCGTTGCGACGGTCCGCTTGCCGAAAGGTCCCGGCTTGGTTCTCCGGGCCAGTTCGAGCATATCGTTCGCGTCGGCGGCGCCTAACCGAACGATTGCCTCGTTATCGCTCATTCCCGCATCGAGAGGCGAGGCGACCATTTGATGGATCACGCCCGCATGCTCTGTTTGAAGTCCGTCGACCGGGCCAATCGGTTCGACGGATAGCAAGGCGAGTTGCTCGCGAGGCCGTAAGAGGGCTTGGAGCGCCCGGTATGCGGCGGGCGTTTCGGCGGCCAGCGCGGCAAAAGGCGCCACATCGGGATGGTATCGACGCGCGAGCGCGTCACCTTGTCCGAGGTGCGCCTGCTTCGTCGTGAGGGCCAACCAGACGGGATGGTCGAGGCCGACAGGTTCCGAACCGCTCATGCTTTTCCCCTTTTGCCAGGCAGCTGGAATCTTCGCTGCAATGCTGTGCAGTCTAGGTTTTCCCCGGAAAGCGGGCTATAGTCGTAAATGACATTAATGGATGTGTTTACGACATGAGATTATCCATTCTGGCCCTTGAAGGGCTATTCGACACCGGCCTTACGGTGCTGCTGGATACCTTCGCGATGGCCAATGAACTGGCTGCTGCCCGGGGCTTTGCCGTGCCGCCCTTCGACGTCGGGGTAGTGGGCGTACGCAGACGCGTCCGGACCGCGCACGGACTGTCCATGCTGGCGGAGCCGGCAAGCAGCGTACGCCACGTCGACTGGGTGGTCGTGCCCGCGCCTGGCATCAGACAGCCGGAGCGCCTGATCGAGGCACTGGAGCGTCCGGATGTGCGCGATGCAATGGCGCACCTTCGGGCGTGGCATGCCGATGGCGTCGGCGTCGCCGCCGCTTGCATCGGTACGTTCGTGCTGGCGGAAGCCGGGCTTCTGGATCATCGCGAGGCGACGACCACCTGGTCGCTCTCGCCGTTCTTTCGTCAACGTTATCCGGCCGTGGACCTGAACGATTCGCGCATGGTCGTCGCTGCGGATCGTCTGGTGACGGCAGGATCGGCAATGGGGCATCTCGACCTTGCGCTCTGGTTGCTGCGTCAAGCGAGTCCCGAACTGGCCACGCTCGTTGCGCGTTTCATGCTGATCGACAAGCGTTCGTCACAGGCCGAATACGTCATTCCGGATTACCTTGCGCACGCGGATCCGCTGGTCGCTCGATTCGAGCGATGGGCTCGCGAGAATCTTTCCGTGGGTTTTTCGCTTCAGACGGCCGCCGCCGCCCTGGCCGTCGGGCCGCGCACGTTGCAGCGCCGTACCGAGGCGGTACTCGGGAAGTCGCCCCTGGCGTTTTTCCAGGATCTCCGGATCGAACGGGCGCAGAATCTCGTGTCGATGGGGTACGACCTGGAAAGGATCGCAAGCGAGGTCGGCTATGCGGATGCGGCGACGTTGCGGGCGTTGTTGCGCCGCAGGCTCGGCCGTGGGGTGCGGGAGCTCCGGGCCAACAGCCGGCTGGGTCGTTGACCGTGAGGCGTCGACGAAGGCTGGATCAATCTCGAAAGCAATCCTGAATACATCCTGCGCGGTCATGTCGCACTGGGCCCGGTCCCGGGCAAGCTGGTGTCGCGTACGGCCTGAATGAATCCGATGGGCGACGCGTGGCCGTTTGCGCGACGTTTCGCCGATGCATCGTCCCGATCAAAAAGACGGGTGAATTCCATATCGACGGGATGTCGCGATTGTCGCTATTAATGTCATTTATGACTATGGCGAGGGCCTCGTCGCGCGTCTAGACTGCGAAGCATTTCCGGCAACCGCAGATCTGTCCTGCACCTTCAGTCCGACAGGGCCCATCCGATGACACGCTCGCCCGAACTCCACCTGCTGACGCTTACTGCGATCGCGACGCTGCTGATGTGGATCCCCTACATGCTGGCCAGAATCGCGACGCATGGCCTGATGGCGGCCTTGAACAATCCCGACCCGTCCGCTCCGCCCGGTCCGCCGTGGGCAGAACGTGCACGGCGCGCGCATGCGAACGCGATCGAGAATCTCGCCGTGTTCGCCCCGCTCGTGCTGATGTGCGCGATGACGGGGGCGAGCAGCCCGGCGACGGTGTTCTCGGCCAGGCTCTATCTGGGCGCTCGGCTGATTCATTACGTCGTCTACGCCGCAGGCATTCCTGTCGTGCGCACGATCGCTTTCCTGGCCGGCTTCGCGGCGACGCTCACGTTCGCCGTGGTGTTGCTCGGACACGCGAGCTAACCGCCGCCTGTTTGCGTTTTACCCGTTCGCTTCTTTCAGAGGTCACCATGAAATCGACGCCGAGCAATCTCCTCGACACGATTGGCAACACGTCACTCGTCCCGTTGCGCAACGTTGTTCCAAAGAACGGCGCGCGCCTTTTCGTCAAGCTGGAAAGTCAGAATCCGACCGGCAGCATGAAGGACCGGATCGCGCTCGAGATGATCGAAGTGCCCGAACGCGATGGGCGCTTGAAGCCCGGCGGCGCGGTGGTCGAATACACCGGCGGCAGCACGGGCGTATCGCTTGCGCTGGTGTGCGCCGTCAAGCGGCATCCGCTCCATCTGGTGTCATCGGACGCGTTCTCGAGGGAGAAACTGGATCACATGCGTCTGCTCGGCGCGAAGCTGACGCTCGTTCCCAGCGACAACGGCAGGCAAACCGAGAAGTTGACGAAGGACATGATTCGCGAAGCGCATCGAATTGCCGGCGAGACGGGCGCATACATCACTGCGCAGATGGAAAATACCGATCAGCTCAATGCCTATACGAAGATGGCCGACGAGATCTGGGAACAGACCGACGGGCGTCTCGACGGCTTCGTCCAGAGTGTCGGTACGGCTGCGTCGCTGCGCGGGATTTCGCGGCGCTTGCGCGAACACGATGCACGCATTCGGATCGCCGGCGTGGAGCCGGCCGAATCCGCGGTGCTGTCGGGCGGGGCGACCGGGGCGCACAAGATCGACGGGATCGGCGCGGGTTATGTCGTGCCGCTTTGGCGCGACGGCATCGCCGACGAACTCGAGCGGGTGTCCACGGAGGACGCGAAAGCGATGGCGTTCCGGCTGGCCGCCGAGGAGGGGCTGTTCTGCGGTACGTCGACCGGCGCCAACGTAACCGGCGCATTGCGCGTTGCCGAACGGCTCGGCCCGGACGCCACGATCGTGACGATCATGTGCGACACGGGCATGAAGTACCTGAAGTCGTTCGCGCAAACGCTCGCCTGACGGCCATGCATCGGCGCCGCATCGTTTTGCACCGGGCGGCAACCGCCTGCATTCGCGGCGCGTGTCGCGGGCAGGCCATCCGGTATCCGCGACTTCCCCGGGCGCCCGTCGCGTCGATCACTCGACGACACGCGGCGGCGTCGACAACTCCGCCAGCTGAAACATGCAATCCCCCCGCTGCACCTGCGCGGGCACGCGCTTGCACACCACCTCGCCATCGCCCTTGAACCGGTGCAGCACCGGTTCGCGCAGCGGCGTATCGGGGAAATGCACCCATGCCGCCGGCTGCCCGGCCTTCACCTGGTCGCCGAGTTCGACGAGCGGCTCGTACAGCCCGCGCTCGTACGCATAGACGAAATGACGATCGCCGTCGACACGCATGAAGCGCGTGACGGTCGGCGGCGCGTCGGGCACGAGCGCGCCGTGCAGCAGGCCGATATAACCGAGGTAATGCAGCAGCCCGTGGCGGCCGAGCCGGATCAGCGACGGATCGGCCATGCCGGCGCCGCCGAGTTCGGTCACGATCGAGATCGCGCCTTGCCGGCGCGCGGCCGACGCCGAATGCACGGGATTCGGCGCATGCAGCAGCGCATTCTGCAACCCGAACGCGACCAGCAGCCCGTTGAGCTTCGCGGCCTCGTCGGCGTCGAGCGGATCGATCGCGAGCATGTTGCCGCCCTGGTACAGCAGCGAGCTGCCGCCCGAATGCAGGTCGACCAGGTACTGCGCGCGCGACAGCAGCGCATGCTCGATGTAGTGGGCGATCATCTGCGTCGGCGTGCCGGTCGGGTCGCCGGGGAAGCTGCGGTTCAGGTTGCCTTCGTCGAGCGGCGACACGCGCAGGCCGGCATCGGCCGCCGGGAAATTCGCCATCGGCAGCAGGATCAGTTGCCCGCTCACCATCTCGGGTTCGATCTCGCGCATCAGTTGCGACACGATGATCTGGCCTTCGTATTCATCGCCGTGGTTGCCGGCCATCACGAGCGCGACCGGGCCGTCGCCGTTGCGGATCGACGCGATCGGGATCGGCAGCCAGCCGTATGCCGAGCGGTGCACGGAATGCGGCAGCCGCAGGTAGCCCGCGTGCTTGCCTTGCGCGTCGAGATCGATTTCGCAGTGAATGGGATTGCGGTGTGAAGAGGAGGCGGTCATGGCAGCTTCGTTCGATGAACGGAATCTGCCATCTTATCGGGAAACGGCGGTGTGCCGCGCCGAACCTCCACGTGCCCTCAATCGAAATACGGCGCCAGTACCCGTTCGATCCAATCCATGAACGCCCGGACGCGCGGCGACAGATTGCGCCGATGGGCCACGACGAGCGACGCGGCGAGCGGTTCCGGCCGCAGGTCGGGCAGCACTTCCACCAGCGCGCCGCTGGCGACGTGAGTCGCGACCCCTGAATAACCGGCCTGGATCAATCCGATGCCGGCAAGCCCGGCCGCATGATAGGTCTGCACGTTGTTGACCTGCATCGCGCTCGGCAGCGCAAGCGTCGCATAACCGTCGCCGCTCGGATATTCCCAGCCGGCATGTCGGGCGCCGAGCGTCAGCGAGTACTGGACCATCCGGTGGCCGTCGCGGAGCAGGTCGTCGAGCGTATGCGGTACGCCATACCGCGCCAGATAACCGGGACTTGCCGCATTGATCATGCGCAGTCGGCCCAACGGACGGGCGATCAGCGTTTCGTCGACGATCGGACCCAGGCGGATCACGCAATCGAATCCTTCCTGCACGAGATCGACGCGCCGATCGGTGCTCGACAGCTCCAGTTCCAGCTCCGGGTGTGCCGCCATCAGTTGCGGGAGCGCGGGAACCACGACGCTGCGCGCCAGCTCGGTCGGCATGTCGACGCGCAACCTTCCCCGCAGGCGGGCGCCGTCGGCGGCGAACATCGATTGCAGCTCCTGGACGTCGGCCAGCAGGTCCCGTGCGCGCGAATAGAACGCGCGGCCGTCGTCGGTCAGCTGGACGCTGCGCGTGGTTCGATGCAGCAGCGCCACGCCGACGTCGCGCTCGAGTTGACGGATCACCATCGAGACACGGCCTTTCTGGATGCCGAGACTTTCGGCCGCCCGCGTGAAGCTCGTCATTTCGGCGACACGCGCAAAGATCAACAGCGCATCGAGGTTTTGCATTGTTCACTCACGGAGTAACAGAACGTTCAATCGGCCATCATTTATAACTCAGTTGCGACTCAGTAGAGTGCTTTCCGACGTCGTCACCCGACGACGACCTCGATGGAAGGGCACCACCATGACGCAACACGTTTCTCCGGCCAGGACGGCCGTGGTCTACCACTCCGGCTATGGCCATACTCGACGGCTGGCCGCGGCGGTCGCCGAGGGCGCCGGCGCCGTACTCGTCGCGATCGACGCCGACGGCAACATCGCGGAGGACGCGTGGGACACGCTGGCCGGCGCCGACGCGATCCTGTTCGGCTCGCCGACCTACATGGGCGGCCCCAGCTGGCAGTTCAAGAAGTTCGCCGATGCGTCGTCGAAGGCCTGGTTCGACGGCGCGTGGCGCGACAAGATTTTCGGCGGCTTCACCAACAGCGCGAGCATCAACGGCGACAAGCTCAATACGCTCGAATACTTCGTTCTGCTGGCCGGGCAGCACGGCGGCATCTGGGTGAGCATGGACATCAAACCGGCGAACCTGAAGGCATCGGCACGTGACGACCTGAACCGCATGGGCTCCTATATCGCGCCGATGGCGCAGACGCCGGCCGACGCGTCGCCCGACGAGATGTCGCCGGGGGATCTCGAGACCGCCCGCCGCTACGGCGCGCGCGTCGCGACGATCGCCGGACGGTTTCGGACCGGGCAGCGCTGAGTCATCCGAAGTCCTTGCATGCGCGGTGCGTCCGGCAGGACGCCACCGCGTTTTTTCGGCCGATCGTGAAGGAAAACGACCATGAAATACAAGCGACTGGGCCGCACCGGCCTGTATGTCTCGGAGCTGTGTCTCGGCACGATGACGCTGGGCGGCAATGCGGATGCCGGCATGTGGGCGGCGATCGGCGCACTGGATCAACGCGACGCGACCCGGCTGATTGCCCGTGGGCTGGACGCGGGAATCAACTTCATCGATACCGCCGACGTCTACTCGTTCGGCCAGTCCGAACGCCTCGTCGGACAGGCGCTGCGGGACATCGGCGTCCCGCGCAACGAGATCGTGCTGGCGACCAAGACGGCCGGCGCGATGAGCCCGAAGCCCAACGACCAGGGCGCGTCGCGCGGCCACATCATGGACGCCGTGCAGCGCAGCCTGGAACGCCTCCAGGTCGACCACATCGATCTTTACCAGATACACGCCAGCGATTCCGTCACGCCGGTCGAGGAGACGTTGCGCGCGCTCGACGATCTGACGCGCCAGGGGCTGGTTCGCCATGTCGGTGTCTCCAACTGGCGCGCGGGAAAAATCGGCAAGGCGCTCGGCCTGAGCCAGGGGCTCCATGCGACGCGCTTCGAAACGCTGCAGGCCTACTATTCCATCGCCGGACGCGACGTGGAGCGCGAACTGGTGCCGCTCGCGATCGACGAGCAGATGGGGTTGCTGGTCTGGTCGCCGCTTGCCGGTGGATTGCTGTCGGGGAAGTTCGGTCCCGGTGCGTCCGCCGAGGACGGCTCGCGACGCAGTCATTTCGACTTTCCGCCGGTCGACCTCGAGCGCGCGTGGCCGTGCGTTGCCGCGATGCGCTCGATCGCCGACGCGCACGGGGTCTCGGTCGCACGGATCGCGCTGGCCTGGTTGCTGGCGAAGCCGCATGTCACGAGCGTCATCGTCGGCGCCAAACGGATCGAGCAGCTCGAAGACAATCTCGGCGCGGTCGACGTCGTCCTGACCGAGGATGAACTGGCCGGCCTGGACGCCGTGAGTGCGTTGCCGCCCGCCTATCCGGGCTGGATGATCGATCGTCAGGACGCGAGCAGGGTGCCGCGGCCTTTTACGGGCGTCGCGTCGAAATAAGCCGGCACGCCTCGCGGGCGTTCGAGCGGGCGAGGCGACCTCGTTGCTTCGTCAACCGCGACAGGTTCATTTCGATCGACGAGAACGGCAACGCGAGATCGCGCGGATGTTGCAGCGTTGAATGCATGCGGCGCGTGGCGGGCCGCATCCGGGCATCGAATTTCGCGCCGGTCCCTTGTCGCGACAGGGGCCGGCGCGTGCGACCGGCTTATCGGCCCGATGTTTCAGCTTCGAGACGTCCTTCTTCCCACAGTGCCCAGAAACGGCTGCCGGCGCGATACGGATTCGCGCGTCGCGTGCCGTGATCGGCGATGCCCTGGCGAAACGCGCCGTACAGCGTCAGCGGCGGATTGTCGACGCAGGCGGCTTCGCGCGCGGCCGGCATGCGGCGCTCGGACACGAGTCGGCGGATCAGCGATGCGCCGTCGATCACATCCAGTTCGTCGATGGTTTCGCTGCGGCTGAGGACTTCGACGGTATTCATGTTGGGTCTCCCTGACAACCTGTTTCCCTGACAGGGAGCAATAAGGGTGCCAACCATGAAAAGCCTTGCACTGCGTCGAACGTGCCGGCTTCTGCCGTCAACGTGATGCGCGGCAAGCGGCGATGTTACGGAACATGTCACGTGACACGCGAATGCGCGATGTCACGCGCGAACCCGTCATGCGTTTCGGAATTGACTCATCGGGACGATACGACGGGCAGGGAAAGAACGGTGAGGCGCTGCCCGGTCAGCTCGCTGCGGCCGGCACCACGCGGCGGCTGCCGCTCGAGTAGAAGCAGTAGATGCCCTTGCCGGCGGACTTCGCGTCGTACAGCGCGCTGTCGGCCTGCCGGATCAGTTCGTCGGGCGAGCCGTGCCCGTCGTCGAGCGCGATGCCGATGCTGATGCCGATGCAGACGGTCTCGCCGATCGACAGCGCGTACGGCGCCGAGACCTGCCGGATGATGCGCGCGGCGAGGACCGAGCACGCCTGCATCGTCGTGTCGTCGATCGCGACGATGAACTCGTCGCCGCCGATGCGCGCCGCGAGCTCGCCGGGCGGCAGCGTCTTGCCGAGCCGCTCGGCGACCTGCGTGAGCACTTCGTCGCCGGCCTGGTGGCCGAAGCGGTCGTTGATCGCCTTGAAGCCGTCGAGATCGAGATACATGACGGCGAAGGCAGGGCCCGGCAGGCGCGGCCGGCGTGCGAGCCGCCGCGTGAGCTCCGCATGCAGTTCGTGGCGGTTCGGCAAACCCGTCAGCGCATCGTGCCGCGCGAGGTGGCGGATATGTTGTTCGGTCCGGCGGCGCGCGGTGACATCCTCCACGATGATCACCGCATTGCCGTCCGGCACGCGATGGCGCGTCAGTTCGAGCTGGCGGCCATCGGCCAGCGCGATGTCGAACGGCTCCGGTTCGGCGCGGCGCAGCCACGCGTTGCACTGCGCGGCGAGGCCGGCGCCGGAATCGGCCACGGCGTTCGCGCCGAGCGCGGCAACGACGTCGGGCAACGGCGCATCGAGCATGATCTCGCGCGGCGATCCGAACAGCTGCGCGGTGCGCCGGTTCGCGACGATCACGCGGCTGTCGCCGTCGATCATGCACAGGCCGTGCGGCATATAGGTGAGCGCGGCGTCGAAGCGCGCGACGAGTTCGGCGTTGCGCTGGCGTGCGGCGATCAGCGCGACGAGCACGCGGTAGTGTCGCTGGACGACCGTGCGCATCGCGGCGAGGTAGATCACGAGCGGCGGCACCAGCAGCCAGGCGCCCGACCGGTGGGCGAGCAGGGCGCCGACGCCGATCGGCAGCACGCCGAGCGTGACCTGCGTCATCGCGAGCCGCGGCAGCGCCGAATTGCGCGACGCGATCCCGCCGAACACGCCGCCGGCGACCATCACCGACAGCGTGCCGAGCTCGACGTCGACGGCCTGCACGCAGCCCATCACGCCGAGGCCGAGCACGAAGCACGCGACGAGCGAGACGGGCGCGTAGCGCATCGCCCAGTATTCGGCGCGGTCGTCGCCGGCATCGCGCCGCACGGTGTACGCGCGTGCGATCGCGAGCCGCGCGATGAGCAGGCCGAAGTCGGCGACGAGCCAGGCGACGCACCAGAGCTGCTGCAGCCGAAGCAGGGCGACGGCCGCGACGAAGCTGCTCGCGAGCCCGGACAGCGCCATCGGGCGCACGTCCTCGAACAACGTCACGAGCATCGACGGGCGCAGCGCGGCCGTCACGCGGTGGTTGCCGGAGGGAGGAGTGGCGAGAACGGAGTTCAGGAGGGATGTCCTGACTGCCATGGTCTTTTTACCTCGACACGATGTCGCGATGGCTGGCGGTGCCCGCACGGCACGTGGCGGAAGCACCGGCCGGTGCCGGATGCGCTCGACATTACCATGAAAAATGCGCGATGCGGGCCGGCCGGCAGCACCGCGCACCGCGTCGGAGGTGGGGCGTCAGCGCTGCCTGCGAAAGTCTTGCGCATTCGCCGGCGCGCGGGCCGCATCGCTGCGAGCGGAACGATGCATCGCGCATGCTTGCCGCATGCCGCCAGGATGGCCGGGGCCGGAGCGAACCCGCGGTCGACGCGGACGAATGTGCGCCGCGACCGCCCGCCGCAGCCCGGCTGAATCCCGTTATAAGAAATTCAATAAGTATTTCATGCGGGAAATACTATAGGCGATATATCTAAAACAATGCCAGAATGCGCGCCGCTCCGAACGTCGCGACACCCGATCGCCGTCCGAGCCGCATCAGGAGGTTCCCCCCAATGAAAAACCACGGCCTGTCACGGCGGGGTTTTCTGAAAGCCAGCGTGCTGGCGGGCGTCGCGGTGTATGTCGCGCCCCTCGGCAGCCGCGCATTCGCGGCGCTCTTCGAAGAAAAACTCCTCACCCCTGTCAAATGGGATAGCGTCACCGGCATCCCCCAATTCCGCATCGACGGCATCGCGAAGGTCACGGGCGCGAAAGTGTTCGCCCGCGACGTGCGCGCCGCCGACATGCCGCACTGGCCGCAGCAGCAGTCGCATGCGCTGATCCTCCGCGTCACGCAGGCCGACCGTGCGTACGAGGGTTTCGACCTGTCGCTGCTCGGCGACGACCTGAAGCCGGACCGCGTGGTCACGGCCGACGATCTCGCGCGCGACGGCGTCGCGTTTCCGGCGTTCTACGGCGACGACATGCTGTTGCCGGCCGGCAAGACGCCCGCGTACCTCGGTCATGCGGTCGCGATCCTCATCTATCACGACTTCGCGCGCTTCCGTTTCGCGAAGAACGCGCTCAAGTTCCGCGACGACGTGATCCGCTACGGCGCGGTCACGGGCCCGCTCGAGCGCGATCCGTGGGGGACCTTCCGCTACGTGCGCGTGGGCGGCAAGACGGCCCATGACGACGATGTCTATTCGAGCCTGAAGGACGCGCCGATCTTCCCGAGCATGATGCGCAAGCACCTGCCGGTGTGGCCGGACGGCAAGGAGCACGGCAAGCTCGACGAGCAGGGCATGTTCCTGGCCGGGCAGATCGCCGGCGAGCTCGACCATCCGTCGGCCGACTGGCTCGTGTTCGAGCGCGAATACAACACGCAGTCGGTCGACACGGCCGCGCTCGAACCCGACAACGCGAACTGCTGGTACGACGCCGCGACGCAGGCGCTGCACCTCGTCGTGCCGACGCAGTCGCCGCTCGAAGTGTCGGAGAACGCGGCCGCGATGGTCGCGAAATGCCGCTTCCCGGTGAAGAAGCTGTTCGTGCATCCGTGCTACACGGTCGGCTACGGCTCGAAGGATCACTTCAACGTGCCGTTCTACGGCCTTGTCTGCGCGCTGTACGCGGACGGGCGTCCGGTGCGTTTCGCGAACGATCGCTACGAGCAGTTCCAGACGTCGCTGAAGCGTCACGCGTTCAAGATGCGCTACCGGATCGCGGTCGACCGCAACACGGGCCTGCTGCAGTCGTTCAAGGGCGACTTCGAGGCGAACGGCGGCGGGCGCTCGAACTTCTCGCCGTCGGTCGCGATGGTCGGCGCCACGGCCGCGCAATCGATCTACTACTTCCCGAAGAGCGACCTCGCCGCCGTCGCGATCGCGTCGCGCGCGATCGACGCCGGCTCCGCACGCGGCTACGGCACGCTGCAGAGCATGGCCGCGACCGAGATGGCCGTCGACGAGATCGCCGCGCAGCTGAACATCGATCCGATCGATTTTCGTCTGCGCAACGCGCTGCGTTCGGGGATGAAGAACACGCAGGGGGCGATTCCCGCCGGCGCGCTGCGCGTCGACGAGGTGCTGGAGCGCGCGAGGCAGCATCCGCTGTGGACGCGTCGCGTCGCGCGCAAGGCCGAATTCGAGGCGGCGCACCCGGGCCAGCGCTACGGCGTCGGCTTCGCATGCGTGCAGAAGGATTTCGGCACGGGCGCGGAAGCGTCGTTCGCGAAGGTCGAGTTCGACGAGAACGGCAAGGTGTCGCTGCAGCACACGGCAGCCGAGATCGGCACCGGGATGTCGACGTCGCAGGCCGTCGCGGTCGCGAAATGGCTCGGTCGTCCGGCGACGGACGTGCGTGTGGCCGTGACCGAATGGCCGGACCTGCCGGTCGAGACGAGCGGCGATCCGTACCTGATGTCGCAGGCCGACCAGGATCGCCTGAGCGCGAACCCGCGCTGGTCGCCGGGCTACGCGTCGCCGTCGAGCGCGACGAACTCGGCGTACTACTTCACGCACAGCACGCGCGAAGCCGCACGTGCGGTGTTCCGCTACGGCCTGTGGCCGGCCGCGATGTCGATCTGGACGCGCGGCCTCGGCGGCGGCCAGGCCGCGCCGTACACGATTCGTATCGAGGACGCGCGCTGGGTCGACGGCAAGCTGACCGCCGACGGCCTCGAGCCGCTGACGTTCGAACAGCTCGCGAAGCAGGCGCATGCGCTCGGCCTGCCGACCGGCGCCGTCGTGCACGTGTTCAACCGCTGGCAGTGGACCGATGCCGAGTTCGAAGTGGGCGGCACGGTTGAACGTCTGCCGATCGACGGGCTGTCGCTGCGTGTCGGCGCGCCGAAGACGGGCGCCGACAGCGGCCCGGTGCCGGGCACCGCCGCGCCGGCCGGCGCGACCGCGATGCACGGCACGCTGGCGCCGACGGCGAACGGTTATCGCGTGCTGGACCGCAAGCGCGTGTTCATCCCGCCGACGAGCCGCAACAACGCGGCCGTCACGTACTACACGGCGGTCGGCACGCTCGTCGAGCTGGCCGTGCATGAAGCGACCGGCAAGGTCGAGCTGCTCACGCACCACTCGATCATGGAATGCGGCAACCAGATCTCGCCGCAGCTCGTGTCGGGCCAGTTGCAGGGCGGCCTCGCGATGGGCATCGGCCATGCGCTGCACGAGTACCTGCCGCTCTACGAGGACGGCCCCGGCAACGGCACGTGGAACTTCAACCGCTATCGGTTGCCGCGCGCGTCGGACGTCGCCGTGTGGACGCAAACGGGCGACGTGCTGCCGCCGCTGTCCGAGACCGATCCGCCGAAGGGCGTCGCGGAAGTGGTGATGATTCCCGTCGTCGGCGCGATCGTGAACGGCATCGCGCACGCGATCGGCCATCGTTTCACCGACCTGCCGGTGACCCCGCAAAAGATTCAGGAGGTGCTCGCATGACGACCGCCCAAACCGCGGCTTCGGCCGCGAGCGCCGGCGCGGCTGCGACCGGCGCTTCCGCACCGGCCGCGGCTTCGGCCGCACCGGCATCCGTTGCCGCCGCGCCGGCTGCGCCGGCCGCCGTCGAGCGGCCGCTCGTCCGGTTCCAGCAGAAGCCGCTGTCGGTCAATATCAACGGCAAGTCCGTCGGCCCGATGCAGGTGCCGGAAGGGCTGATGATGATCGAGTTCCTGCACGAGTACGCGGGTCTGACCGGTTCGCGGCTCGGCTGCGGGCAGGGCATTTGCCACGCATGCGTCGTGATCGTCGACAAGCCGGACGGCACCAGCGAGGAGATGCGCACCTGCATCACCGGCGCGCACTTCTTCCACGGTCGTTCGATCCGCACGATCGAAGGCCACGCGAAGCGCAACGAAGCCGGCGAAGTGGTCGAGCTGTCGCCGATCCAGCAGAAATTCCTGGAGCACTTCAGCTTCCAGTGCGGCTACTGCACGCCGGGCTTCGTCAACGCGGCGACCGTGCTGATCGAACGCCTGAAGCGCGAGCCGATCGCGAAGGCCGACGTCGAGCGCACGATCACCGAGGCGCTCGACGCGCACATCTGCCGCTGCACGGGCTATGTCCGTTACTACGAAGCCGTCAAGGACGTGGTGCTGACGACGCCGGGACTCGTGAAGGACGCCGCATGAAACGCACATTCGCTTTTCGTGTCGCGCGGGCCGCGGGCCTGCCCG